>CACKSF010000022.1 GCA_902602795.1 uncultured Fidelibacterota bacterium | reverse complement strand
TAGCCAAAGCACATAAAGCGCTAAAACGGAACCTGCGACAGTAGCAAACCCTCCAGTCATTACTGCCATCAATTCAGATGTTGTCATATTTTTAATATAAGGGCGAATTAAAATAGGTGCTTCTGTTTGCCCAACAAAAATATTCGCAGAAATACTTAGTGTCTCGGCTCCACTAGTTTTCATGCTTTTTTCCATTAATTTAGCTACCCATTTTACCACAACTTGTATAAATCCAAAATGGTACGCAATGGAAATTAAGCTGGAGAAGAAAATAACAACAGGCAATGCTCTGAATGCAAAATTAATCATTGCTTCGTGATATCCTATGCCTGGAACAAAAGAGCTGAATAAAAAGTTGCTACCTTGATCTGAAAAACTGATCAGAGTTTTAAAAACTTTATCTACAAAAAAGAATTGTGACTTTATGAATGGAATTTTAAGTATTATAAAACCAAAAAAAACTTGTAGTCCTAGGCCCCAAAAAATAGTTTCAAACTTAATAGCCTTACGATTATTGGAAATAGCATAAGCAATTATTAAGAGAGCAAAAATCCCTATAAACCCCGTATACATGATAATTAATCTCTCTCAGGCATTATAAAACAATTTCTACACCGTGCTTCATATTTATCAAGTTCTCCTAAAACAACCTGACCAGCATCAGCAGTGGTTCTTTGTGTATAGGAAGCAGGGTTACCGCATAACACGCAAATAGCTCTCAGTTTATCAAGGTAGTCTGCTTCACACATAATTGCGGGCATTGGTCCAAATGGTTCTCCTAAATAATCTGTATCTAATCCTGCGGCAATTACACGTTTAGTATTGGATGCTAGATCTTTGCAAACATCTACAATGGAATTATCAAAAAACTGTATTTCATCAATTCCAACGACCTTAAACTTTTTTGACAAATGTAAGATTTCTGATGGTTTGCTGATCATAATAGATTTCAATTTATTCATATTATGACTTACAATATGTTCATTGCTGAAGCGGGAATCAATTCTTGGTTTAAAAATAACCGTAGACATTTTTGCAATCTGTGCTCTTCTTAATCTACGGATAAGTTCCTCTGTTTTTCCGGAGAACATGCTCCCACAAATTACTTCTATCCACCCTGAATTTATTGGTGTTAGTGTCATTTTGTTTCTAAATCTACTTTAGATTTAATTTTATTAATTGATTTATCAATAGATACTGTACCATTAATAACTATATCAGAATAAGACTTGGAAGGCTGAACAAATTTTTTATGCATTGGCTTTACAGTTGAATAATATTGTTTTTTAATGGATTCTTTAGTTCTTCCTCTAAAATAAATATCTCGTTTCATTCTTCTATTAATTCTTATCTGTTCAGGAGTTTCAACAAATACTTTTAAAGAGTAAAATTTATGAAGTCTGATGTAATGAAGCATAAGAATTCCTTCTATAATTATAATAGGGCATTGTTTTATTTTTTTTTCTTTTTCTCTTAAATGTTTTAAAAAATTATACTTAGGACTGTAAACAGTTTCTCCAGAAAGAAGTTTTTTTAAATGGCTTTCAATTAAAGTTGAATCTATTGCATCTGGATGATCAAAGTTTTGTTTACAACGATCTTTATAATCTAAATTAGAAATGTCCTTATAATATGAATCTTGCTCAATGATTAATATTTTTTTTTTTGGATAGCTATTTGCAAGATTTTTTGCTAAAAAGGATTTTCCTGATCCACTCCCACCTGCAATTGCTATAATCATTGTATTCATTTCAAATCTTTTTTATCAAATGCGTCGGGGATCAATTTGTTACTAGATACGGTCTTTACCCAACCATTCATATCACATATATACACAGGTATTTCTCCGCATAACTCCCATATAATTTGCCTACAGGCACCACAAGGCATTCCCGCATTTTTTGTGGCGACTGCAATTGATTTAAATTTATCATAGCCTTCAGCAATAGCTCTAAATAATGCAACTCTTTCTGCACAACAAGTTAGTCCATAGCTTGAAGATTCAATATTGCATCCACCAATTATTTCGCCTGAATCGATTTCTACTGCTGATCCTACTTTATAATTTGAAAATGGTGCATGGGCTTTTTCACACATTTTTATAGCTGACTGTATTACTTTTTTGTTCACGCATTTTCCATTTTATAGTTTTGAATATATTTTATTGACCCTACTCCTGCAATAAACCCACCAACGTGAGCAAACCAGGCAACTCCACCATTCGTATCTATTCCTAAACTATTTAGGCCACTAGACAATTGAATAAAAAACCATAAGCCTAGCACAATTTGAGCAGGGATAATTAATGTGGTAATGAATATTATAATAAAAGCAAAAACATGTACTTTTGCTTTAGGAAAGCTGATCATGTATGCTCCCAATACACCAGCAATAGCACCACTGGCACCGACCATTGGTATTGAAGAATTTGGATCTATTATGTATTGTGCAAAAGCAGCTCCAAAACCACACAAAATATAAAAGACTAAAAATTTCATATGGCCTAAAATGCTTTCTATATTATCTCCAAAAATATATAAAAACCACATATTGCTTAAAATATGACCAATTCCACTGTGGATAAACATTGAAGATAAAATGGTTAATACATTAAAAGAATTAGGAATAAAGCCAAAGATATAGAACCAATTTATATTTGGAGTTAAAAAAGAAATATATGTAAAGGTTAAAAAGACAAGTATGTTTATTGTAATTAATATGTATGTGATGAATGGGAACAATACTCTTGGGTTGTCATCTTTATATGGGAAAAACATTAATAGACAGAGAAGTAAATAATTCTATTTGATTCGTTCTCCATACGATCTTTTACTTTGAAGCTAATGGTATAGGATCCTCGTTTAAGTTGGTTATCTAAATTATATGAAACTTTCTTTTTAATAGGTTGATATGCTGGGTAGAGAACTGTATCGTTCAACTTCAAATCAAATGAAGTTTCTTTTGCTTCAATCCCAGATAAAGAATCATCAACATATACAGAAATTTTATTTATATCTTCCTTATTGTAGCGCCCCCCATTTCCAGGGAAAAACTTACTGATGCTTGGAGGATCTAAATCTTGAATAATTGTAATAGCATCCATATGCTCCAATGATGCTGTAAGAATCATTTTTTTCCGATTGTTTTTTGTGGTAGCGTAACGCCACTTTTCCTTTTTTGGCTCATAATAATAGATCCCTAGGTTTGTGTGCTCGGATAAGTCTCTTTCGTAACGGATGCCAACTTGAACTTCCCCCTTTAATGCTAAGTCAAATGGTTGTAATTGATAGACTGGAGATAAATGGAAACCATTTTTAACAGGAGCAGAAATTTCTACTTCGTCAATCCATATTACGCTATTTTGGTAAAAGCTGCCTGGTAGGGACTTTACAGAGCAATTTCGATTATTAGAAAATGCCACACTTTCACTGCCTGGTATTACTGGTGTAAATAGATAATGAAATCTTGTTTGTCTAGATAAGTCCTTATGAGAAAGTTCAATGTCAACATATTTGATATTTTTCACTACATGGTGTGATAATTTTTCTGAAAGAAATACATTTGGTTGGATTTGCTCTAATTTAAAGGCATTAAATGTATTATCATTTGCGAGCCTTAATTGTGCTACTGCAGGCACATAATTATCTAAGCTAACTTGGAAGAACATACCTCGCTCTGTATTGGAGATTTTTAAATCTGGTCTCACATCTACCACGCTAAGTTTAGGTGTCATATCAGTCCAATGGAAAGGGTTCACCATTCCACCCAATTGGTTAATTCCTATAATTTGCAACACCCTCCTTTTTAGGTTAGATGTTGCTATGGTAATGTGAAGATCTTTTTTGACTTGTTCAATGTTAAGTAGTTCAATTTTTTGATCTGCAAATCCGTAAGGTGTGAAACTATATACTACTGCATTACGAATTGGCAGACCTCCTCTTCTTGGAATTAATGCGAGTGTAACAACTTTTTGATCTCGATATATTTCTTTGGCTTCAAGAGTCATTGGGAAAGTGCCAGCAACGATACCTTTTACAATTGTTTTATTATCTTGAGCATCATAAATATTTATCTCAATCGAATGAAAACCTGGAGATAGTCCTAATATTCCTGTTGAACCTGATGTGTGGATGGAAGTTTTTTTATGCTCAGGAAGTTTATAAAGTTTTTGAAATTCACCTAAATTTTTCTTTTTTAAATCATACTGGATAATTGTTTTGGCGAACTTGCCTTGTTTAAATGGTATCTTTGTGTATTCTAGTTCAAATTCTTTTTGATTATCTACTATTAATTCTATCCTATTAAACTGATAGATATTACTAGCCCCCTCTCGTTTATCTACTGCTTTAATAGCAAAACCAAATTCTCCAAACACACTTAGGGTATCTGCAAAATGATAAATTCCTTTTTTGTCTCGAAAAAGTGGAAATATTTGAGGTAATGGACTTGCGTTAATTAGTGCTCCTGGGGTTATAGGAATCAATGCTAACTCTTTTGCAATTGGTTTAGTATTATCTTTTAGGTTAAATGCTCTGGTCAAAGGATTTAAAGGAACACTTTTACTCGTTCTATATTCAAAGTGAATATGAGGTGCAAATGAATTTCCAGTATTACCTGAAAACCCAATTAAATCACCTTTTTTTACTTGAAAATCTTTAGGCGAGAATTGAGTATCAACTATATAACTCATTCTTTTACCTTGTTGTAGTCTCCAAATTTTTTCTAGCACTGGAGTAAAAGATTCTAAATGACCATATACTACTTCATGCCCGGAGGTAGTTCTTTGATATAGGGCTTTACCATAGCCGGTATAATTGGATCTAATTCGACTAATATATCCATCCTCAACAGCAAGAACTTCTATTCCAATTTTTCCTCCCGTCTTTATATCTACTCCCATGTGAAAGTGATCATCTCTATTTTCGCCAAAGTTTGAAGAAAAAACTTTGTTCATTTTAGTTGGCCATAAAACTTCTTGAGAGAAGATGCTTGCAAAAGCTAGCATGAAAATCATTGCAAAAGTTTTTATCATTAAGGATTTTTAGATAACAATTTATTTAGTAAATAAGTTGGTTATTAATGAGTGATTTGTTTACTGAACATACTTGATGTAAACTCTATTAAATATATTTATAAATTTAATAAGGAATTAAAATGAAAAAAATATTATCAATTTTAGTGATGGCGCTTCTTCCCTCTTCTGTTTTTGCTTTGGCTGGATTTGGAATACAAGTTGGAAGTGACTTATCTAAGTTGGGTGCTTATTCTAAGACTGAAGGTTCCGGAGTAACTGCTGTTACTGTTAATTCCTTTGCAATGGAATCAAACCCTGCTGGTATTGGTGCATATGCATTTATTGATTTGTTTGGATTTGCTTTAGAAGGTGAAGCAGATTTTGCAGGTGGCCAATATGAGTTCGACTTTGAAAATCAATTTTTAGATGAAAATGATATGGATCCTATTTCATTCGTTTGGGCGCGAGCTTCTTATGCTGTAACATTAAAAAAGAATATTATGGACCTTTCTATTCCTTTTCTAGCAAAAGCTGCTATAAATGCTGGTGGTGGATTTGGTGCACATGTTGCAACTCCTAGAGCAGATTTAGATTTAGTAAAAGGTGTATTTGGTGATGATTTAGCTAATTTAGATATTTCAGAAGATGCCATAGAAAACAATTTGATTGATTACTTTGAAGAAAACATGGTGGAAGCAAGCGGTTTGCATTTACAGGCAGGGCTTAGGTTTAAAGTTCTAATGTTAGATACTCATTTAAACGCTAGGTATAATTTAGCAAAAGATGTTTATGCTGATAAACCTGGTTTTTTACAGGTGATGTTTAAGACAGGGTTTGCTATTTAATTTTTATCAAAATTATTTCAAAAAAAGTAATTCGAATTCCTTTTATTATTTATAATTCATTTGTTATACAATGTACAGACCCACCGCTTAATTGAAATTGACTAGTTGGTGTAATTTTTATTTTTATACCAAGGTTGTTTAATTGATTATCAATAACTGGATTAGAAAAATAATCAGATCTGAAAAGAACTCCAGGTAGAGGCAATGCATTTACTGCAAATTTTCCAGTCTGTTCTCTTGTGCCAAGAGCATCACTTTCTGGAATAGTATAAACAGGAATATTGTTATCATTTGCATAGTTAGAGAGGATTTTTTTTGATTGAGAATCTAAAATTTTTTCACAGACAATAAGTGCTACTATTTGTCCGTTTTTATTTAATGCTGGTGTGAAAAAAGTATCTAAATGAAATCCTTTTCCTTTTAGCAAAATAACTTCATTAACATTTAATTCTTCAGCTACAAAATCTACACCTTTTCGGGTGTTCCTTTGTAAGCCGCTAAACAAAACTTTATTGTTAGCGCAATAAAAAAATTCACCTCCATCTGCCCTCCATCCAGGTTTATTTGGCATTTCACATATATTAACCTGCAGTTGTTCTAATAGTTTTTTTACAATTTGATTCTCAATTCTTCTCGCGGGTTCTCCAGCTCGAAGGATAATTGCCTTCCCATCTTGGTTAGAAATAAATGGATCTCTAATAAATACAAAGTCGTGTTTTGGTTTTTTATCATCTAGTTGTTTCGGGAAATCAAGTTCTATTACTTCATACCCTTCTTTTTTTATAGATTTTATTAAATCATCTCTTTCTTTAATTAATAAATTAGTAATGGGGACTTGTCCTTTTTTCATTGCGGGATTATCTTTGTATTTAGGCACCCCACTTCTCCACCAACCTGACTCGGGTAATTTTGATAAAATAATTTTCATTAATTAGAGTAGAATTTTGTTTCTTTAGTAAAAAATATAGTTATTTATATTCTAAATCGATTGCAACGCGTACTACATTTTTTTCAAAATAGATGATTGAATTTTTAATATTCATATCTACTTTTATTTTTCCTTTTGAAGTCTTTAATTTTAGTGATTTCTCTTTTGGTTTTGGCCCATGAAACTTTAACCCACTTTGATAAAATGTGCTCAAGTCAATTTTCCCGTATACAGTACCCTTCCGCTCCATTTTTACGATAGGGTCTTCTATGAGTAGGCTTACTTGGTTGTTATCAAAACTATATTCTACAAAGATCTTTTTTTTAACATTTTTTTTTATATTTGTTTTTCCTTTTTTAAATATAATAGTTGTCAAAAAATCCGCAGAACCGTATTCAAAATTCACCTTGGGATCTTTAATTGACCAAATGGCTTGATCCCCCTTTGGCCCTTTAGGAATTTCATGATTACCTATAATTTTTAGATAATCATTTACAAGGTCTTCAGAAATTGAGATTGAAATCTCACTTGCGGAAAGGATAGAACCAATTAAATAAATAAAAAGGAAATTTTTATACATTTGTTCTCCAAATTATTTGCAAAGCAATTAACAAATAGTATGTTATTATTTTTTCTCTCAACGCATCTATTTGTTTTAAAAATGAATAAAAAGAGATATAGTTCAATATTTAATTATATTTTCTGTTTATAGCAGAGAGAGTTTTCAAATACAAAGACTTCATTAATAAAATTAAACTCTATAAGCACCTTACAATCTATATTATATGATATATGTTATGAAATATCATTATTTAAAACTTTTACTTTTGCAAAACATTTATTAGAAATATTTTTTTAAAATATTGAAATAAAATTTCTCCCAAAATTTTTTTAAATTTTGATATGTCGGAGACTTCTAAGAAGGTCAATACATCATTATTTAATAATCCTATGGAAACTTTTCCAGGGTTAACAATCAACGACCTGAATAGGTATTTACCCGCATTAAGGACGATTAAAGACATTGACATGGATACGCAGAATATGCAAGAAGGTATGTTTTTGGCAAATTGCTTGGATGGTTTAAGAAAAATACCTGATAGTAGTATTGATTTAATAGTAGCAAATCCATTTAATAAAGAGACAGAGAGCAACCCAGAATTTGGGAATGGTAACACACTTCAAAGTTATTATCAATGGAACCTATCGTGGGTTGAGGAGTCTCAAAGAGTATTAAAAAATTCAGGATCTATGTACCTTTTTACCTCGTGGGAATATTCTGGGATGTTTCAAGGTTTATTAAGCAGCTATTTTCATATTCAATCTAGAATAACCTGGCGTGATAAATTTGCAAATAGTAATAAAAAATTCTGGAAAAATGAAACTGCAGATATTTGGTTTGTCACTAAATCTGAAGAATTTTTATTCAAACAACAACCCGTGGGAATTAATACAATTAATCAACTGAATAATGAGGAAGCTGAGTCTAATTTATGGTTAGATATTCCAGGCATTCCTGAACAATGGGGCAGGTATCCTCAAAAGCTCTTCCTACGGATTATTGAAGCAAGCAGTTTTAAATTAAATTGGATTTTAGATCCATTTATGTCTGTTGGTGATGTAGGAGTGGCTTGTAAAGAGAAAGGGAGACGTTTTATTGGTTTTGAAACCAATAAAGATAATCTCCTTATGTCAATGAAACGAGTGGAGAATAGTTGAAATGAGTTTATTAAAACGCATAACAGATGAAATGCATTTATCGATGAAGTCAGGTGATAAAGAAAAATCGAATACGCTTAGAACCTTAATCTCAAAATTAAAAGATCATCAAATCAAATTAAGAAAAGATATTTCAGATGAAGAAACGCTTAAGATAATTAAAACTCTAGTGAAACAACGAAAGGAATCTGCAGAAATATACTCAAAAGCTGGTAGGGAAGAACTTGCAGAGAAGGAAAATTTTGAAATGCGGATTTTAGATAGTTACCTCCCAAAATTAATGTCAGATGAAGATGTCCTTTCATTAATAAAAAAAATTATAGAAGAGACGAATGCAAAAGACTTAACAGATATTGGGAAGGTTATGCCATTAGTTATGCAAGAGGGGAAAGGTAAAGTGGATGGGAAAATAGCAAATAGGATATTAAGGTCTTTGTTAGAGTAAATGCCTTCTTTTTTAGATAGTCTTGCAATTTTTTTCATTATAATTATGGGCTACAGTGGTTTTAAAAAAGGGTTTATTGAAGAATTAGGTAGATTGTTAGGGTTGATTTTTGCAGTCTTTGTTTCAATGTCTAAAAGTGTTGCTTTCTCTAGTTATCTTAGTACATTTATGGAATTTAAAGAATCTATTCTGCTTTCTTTATCCTACACGCTATTGTTTATTTTATCAATATGTATTGGAAGAATTTTAACTAAGTTTGCACATATAGCCTTTTTATCTGTAGAAAATCGTTTAATGAATCATACCATGGGGTTCTTTTTTGGGATGGTTAAGGGTGCTATACTGTTAATTTCATTTGTTTGGTTTATGTCAATACTTCCACTACAAAAATGGAATACCATAATAAATGAAAACTCGAAATTTATAATTTATAGCAATCAAATTAGGTTGTCAGTTATTTCATTTTTTAATTGGGAGGATCCTATATCTTTAAGTGAGTCCTATGTCAAAAAGATGACACAGCCTTAATGCCTCAAATACCTCAAGGGACTGTAGATATGATTCGAGAATCATCGGATATATTAGAGGTCATTTCACAATACGTTGATTTAAAACAACGCGGTTCAAATTATTTTGGTATTTGCCCTTTTCATGATGAAAAAACACCCTCCTTTAGTGTCGCTCCTTCTAAACAAATATATCATTGTTTTGGTTGTAACTCCGGAGGCAATGTGTTTTCTTTTATTATGGAATATCAAAAAACCTCTTTCCCAGAGGCTGTTAAGTTTGTAGCTGACCGCTATAATATTAAAATTGAGTTTGAAAAAAATGATTTTCAATCAGAAACGTTTGCAGGTCTTTATGAATTGCATAATATTGCTATGCAGATGTATCAGAATAATCTTTTTTCCAAAGAAGGGAGTAGCGCTCTTGATTATTTATATGAACGTGGACTTAGTGAAGATATAATTAAACAATTCAAAATCGGTTTTGCAATGGACAGCTGGAATCATTTAGTAAACAAAGTAAAAGGTAAAGGGTTTACAAAAAGTCAAATAAGCCAATCTGGATTATTTACAATTTCAGATAAAGGTGTTTTTGATCGCTTCAGAAGCAGAATAATGTTCCCAATATTTCATCCTTCAGGAAAAATAATTGCATTTGGCGGAAGAATTTTCAATAGTGATGATCCAGCTAAATATTTAAACTCTCCTGAGACTCCCCTTTACCATAAGGGTAGTGTTTTTTATGGAATTCAAGCAACAAGAGATTCAATACGAAAAAATGGTTATGCGGTATTGGTCGAGGGTTATATGGATTTTTTGAAATTATATCAAGGGTCAGTTTTTAATATTTTAGCTACATCAGGAACTGCTTTCACTAAAAAACATGTATCTTCTCTTAATCGAATAACAAAAAAAGTTATTCTAGTCTATGATGGAGATGATGCAGGTGCGAACGCTGTAATAAAGGCAGGATGGACTTTAATAAAAGGAGATCTAGACCCAATGGTGATTAGGCCACCAAAAGGATTAGACCCAGATGATTGGATTGATAAAATTGGGGGAGAAAATATTATTAAAGCACTCTCAAAACCAGAGTCCTATATTAATTTTAATATAAAGTTTCATAGAGGGAAGGAGTTAGAAGGAGCTGAACGGAGGGAATATATTATTCAATTAGCTAAAGAAATAAAAAATATTAAAGATGGGATAACTCGTAATGATTTGATTCGGGTTATATGTTCAAAATTATTGATCGAAGAAAAAGATTTAATACGTACGGTGAAGACGCAGAGAATAGTAGATAGTCGAATTATAGAAGAAAATTTTAATGAAAAAAATGTTATAAATTTTACTTCAAAGGTTGAGAAAGCTCAATTCGAACTTATTAAATTGATGTTAAACTCGAATGATCAGACTAAAAAACATATAAAGGAATCTATTTCGGGAGATTTGTTAACAGTCCCATTTTTAAAAAAAATTTACGAAATCATAAAAGATATAAATTTGCCTATAGAATCATCTTCAATTATCGAGTATTTTAAGGATAAGAATGAGCGTGAGTTTATAATCAAAATGTTTTTCGAAACCGCAAGCGAAACATCTTTTGAAGAAATTGTATTTGATTGTTTAAAAATCTTAAAATCAGAACCAATAAAACAACAAATAAGTGACATTCGTGTTAAAATTCGAGAAAAAGAATCAAAAGGTGAAAATTCTTTTAAAGAATTAACTTCTTTAGCAGAATTGAGAAAAAAGTTAAATGATTTATAGAAATCAATATTTAAAAATATTTGTAACACTTTTTATATTATGTGTTAACCTAATATTTTCAACTCAAGTTCAACTAATTACAGCACATAAAAAAAGTAATGGTGTTTTATTAAGAATAGTAACGAATTCGATTGTTGACATTGAGAATATTGCAGGATGGAAAGGCCAAGAAAATTGGTTTTATCTTACGTTAAACGGTGCTTATCTTAGTCCAAAAGCTTTGGAAGACCTTTCATTTGAGTTGCCTTTACTCGATATTGAGATAACAGAAAATAATCAATCTGTACAAATTGGATATTTGTTTAATACGTCGATTGAAGATTTTGAAATTTTTCATTCAAGTGCTAGTCGGGTCGTTTTGGTTCAAGTTTGGGAATCATTAAGTGACAGTTTGCGTTCTCAAGTAAAACTTTCAGAAGGAACCAATTCTAATCGTGTGTTTACATTACCAAAGAAAGAGTCTAAAGGAACCCCTTTTTATGACTCTTTTGTTTATGCGAGGAACAAATATGGACCAGAAAAATATTTTTTATGGTATAATAATTGGTACTCTACAGAAGATAGTTTGGATAGAGATAGTTTGCAGAAGTTGAACAATCAATTCGCTAAAATCCCTAATGATTATCAAGATCCAAAACCCCTCACATACAGAAAAAGAAAAGTGGAAATTAGTGGTCCGCCGCCGCCTAAAAGGTTGAGAAGGGATGCTATTGATGTTTCATTTATATTAGATAAGGGTCTATTACTTTCTGGATCCAAAAGGTCCCGTGATGTTAAAGCTCTTCAAGAAGCATTAGTTTCATTAGGCTATTATTTGGGAGAGGGAGGTGTTTATAACAATGGTATAGATGGTGAATTTGGTCCAAATACGGAAGATGCAGTTCTACAGTTTCAATTGGATCGAGGTTTTAACACTTCAAATGTAGATGGTATAGTTGGGGAGGGTACTCATAAAGAATTATTAAGAGCTTTATCTGGAGAAAAATCTTTGGTTTCCTTTCAGCCTAAAACTAACCAAATTGAAAAATCTGATAAAGTTCAAAAAACAAACAACACCAAAAAAATTGATATGAGACCAAAATTTGGTAGCGTCATGCAGCAGAGTAGACAGACCGCAAGGGAATTGTTGAACCAAGCACCTATTACTACTCAAGTAAAACGTGAAAAAAGAAGATTAGAAAATATTAATCAAATTAATCTTTTACCTCCAGATCTTTCTAAACGTAAAACATTTCTTAGGTTAACTTGTAACCTTGATGGTGCCAATGTCTTTATAGATGGCTCATTGGTTGGTACAACTCCACTGCTTAAAAAATTCCCTATTACTCCTGGATGGCATAGAGTTAGAGTAGTAGACCCGTTATCTCCTCCTCCAAAATTTGCAATGGATATTCCAGATTATCAGGATATATATGTCCCAAAAGGGCGAACTCAAAAAATCAGGATAAATTTAGCAACATCAAATCAGGAATCTTTAGATTAGAATGAAAACTTTTTTCTCCAGCACTTTATTCTGGGGAATAATTGGCTTGATAGTTATACCCAACTTGGGAATCTCACAAGATTTACCTCTAATCCTTTCTTCAAAATCCATGCCTACTGAAACTGGTATCAAGTTAGAATTTGTACTCTCCAGCAATATTAAAAAGGATGATGTTTCAAGTTGGATAGAGCAGGGCAATTGGTTTATCTTAAATTTTTATAATATCATAAGACCAGAACCTGAATTTTTTAAAAACCTGATTACCTATCCCATTAGAGAGGTTGAACAAATCTGGCTTCAGAACTCTAATTCGTTACAGTTATCTATACAGGTTAATAGAAGTATAGGAATTTTTGATGTCTTAATCCATGATGAGGGACGTAACGTAAGCATTGTAATTACCTACAGTGATTTCATTGAAGCAAAAGAAGTAAATCCATCTTTCGTGTTTCCTGATCTTAAAAATTCCCAAAAAAAATCCCATCCATTGTCATGGAAAGATGTGCGAGAGAGGACTTCCTTAGAAATTATATGTGACACAAAGGGGCTTCCAATTTATGTTGATGGAAGAATGGTTGGTATCTCACCATTAAAGAACTCAATAGATGTTCTACCTGGGTGGCATAAAGTGGGCTATTTCCCAAATGATTACAGCAAGGATTCCAACAAATTAACCTCTAAGGAAAAAATTTTAAATGACATTCTTATTATGGGAAGGCTAGATGTTTTTGTCGAAGAAGGCAAAGCAGAAACGATTGTACTAAATTATCAAACATTAGATGAAGAAGTCGTGGATTATAATAAAAGATTCCAAACTGGGACGATGGTTGGGTTTTCATTATTTTTCACAATGATTCTTTTGATGAGTTGGGGGCTAGCCTGAGAATATCTCAAATTTTAGGGATCTTTATTCTTACTCAATTATTATTTTTTCAAGTGGTCAATGCTCAAGGTCAATTAAATACAGAAGAAGGAAGATTAATTAAAGTTCCAGAATATTATCAGTATTGGAATCCCTACAGAAGAGTAGTTAGCCAAAGAGGTGAAGCGCATACCTTTTTCGGGAAAGTTTACTACGAGGTAACATATAATAAAGATAATCGAATTAAAGCTGTTACAAAATATGGTAAAGATAGACAGGCAAAGGAGACGTATCATTTTATGTGGTCGCGATCTGGAATAAGATCTGAATACAAAGTTGAATTTCATACTGATGGAAGAGCTTCAAGATTAGATACTAGTTTGTACTCAGATCAGTTGAGTTATGTTCGTCCTGGATGGATAGCTGATGTTACTAGTCGCAGCGATGGACGACCAAGAGAAGTTGATTTTTATGATCCCTTAGGTATGAATTATTTTTCATACACGTTTAATTATACAACTTTAAAAAAAGATAAAAAATTCTCAGAGGTAATTGAATCCTCTTATTTTGACTCAAACTCTAATTTTGTAGGCAGGCATTTACTTTTTGTTGAAAGAGGAGCTTTTTTAAGAATGATACAATATTTTAATTCAGAAAATAAAATCTTTTTAACAAAAGAATTTTTACATGATAAAACGATGGAAGAAACGATAAGAGTTATTACAAATGAAAAGGGTGAGGAAATTGAAAGGAAGATTATACCTTATATGCCACCTGATAAATATGCATATAAATTTGAATGGACAGGATCAGCTGTTATCGATAGAGGGTTAAAAGATATTGATAATTTAGATTTAGCTTATGAGTTTGCATTGAGAGCGCAAGAAGCACTTGAGAAAGCAAATGAAGATTTAAAATTAGCTAAGGAGGCGTTTGAAAAAGCGAATGAAAGAGCAAAACGTACGAAAGAATTATTAAGAGAAGCTGAAAAGCAGGCTGAAGAAGCAGATAAGTTTAGGGCGAAAATGGAAGAAGCAAAGTTAGAAGCTCAAAATGCAATAGATTTAATGTATGATGCAGAGAGGGAAGCAGAATTAGCTAGATTAGAAGCTGCATCTGCAAAGGCTACTTTGGATGCTATTGAAAAAACACGTGAGGTTGAAGACTATGCAAAAGAAGAAAGAAAAAGAGCAAGGAAAGAAGCGAGAAAAGCAAGAAGAGAGGCTAGAAGGGAGGCAAGAATTGCGAGAGCAGCTTTACAAGATTCTCTTTTAGGAGTTGAGACAAGGACTTTCTTATCTTTATCCTATGGTTGGCCTATCCTAGTCGAGCAGAGTTTATCAAATAATACAGCCGGAGTTCACTATTTATTCGGTTTTGGTAGGAGAAACATGTTTGAGTTTAATGGCTGGGACTTTGATTTAGGTTTAGAAGTCAACTGGTATGATTTTTCTTCAGAAAATTCAGAACAAAATTTTCAAACTCTTAGCTATTTTGGTATTTCCCAAATCGATATAAGACCAGGATGGAAATGGATACCAACCGCTTTAGAGACTACTTTGAAAGTTGGGGGAGGTTTGGTTTCGCCAGGATATGGTTTTACGATTGGAAGTTCTGCAACCTATAATCTTTTACCAACCCCATTAACTGTCGCTATATTCTCTCAATTCAATTGGGTTTCAGAAGGTATAGACCAAGATACACCAGCGAACTGGACAACAGTTGGTTTACAATTTGGTGTGAACCTTGAAGATAAAATTCCGGAAATATTTGACATAGATTTACCTAATATATTTGATATTTTTAGATAAAAAAAAGCCCTCAAAAGAGGGCTTTTTTCTAGAGTTTGATTATTTATATATTAACTTTAAAGCTTAAACGGAATTGCCTACCTGAACCATAGAACACCTTAGGTAAACTATTTGTTCCATCATCTTCAAAACCTTGATCTTCAGCATATGTTATATACTCACTATCCAAAGCATTCAAAAAATGAGCGCCTAATGTTACATTAGTTCCCATTAGGTTCATTTTGTAGGAAGCATGAACATCTAGCAAGCTATAAGATGGAAGTTTTGTAACGTCGTTTCCTTCCATGTCTGCATCATCGTAATCGCTTGGGCTGAAGCCAGCATAGAAGTTGTCATTCATGCTAAATGATGTGTTTACTTTTAATCCAGACATTGGGAAGACATTAAGTCCAAATGACATTTGAGTCTGTGGTTGATAACCAACTTTTAATCCATCCGTGTAAAGAGTGACATCAGTCGTATTTGTTCTATCATAATCTGAGCTGAATGTCCCATCTACGTTCTCACCCCAAGTCCAATTTCCAAAAGAAAGTGCTGCTTCAACAGATAATAAGTCCATTGGCCTTACATCAGCTTCAACTTCAATCCCTGAGTGGTTTGCACTAAGTCCTGTGATATTATAAATATCAGGAGCTTCATAGATAAAAATTGATTTATCTTCCCAAGTGTTCATATAGTAGGTTGTAGTAACGTCAAATAAGTCACTTCGGTATGTTACACCAAGATCCATTGATGTGATACTCTCATTTTTTGCTCCGGTGTTTGGTACATTGCTATATGCTAGATATGCACTTGAAAATTTTGGTGCTTTAGACATTTGTCCACCTGCAAAAAATACATTAAGGTTGTCATTTACATTGTAATTAACACCAAGCTTCAAAGCGCTTCCAGGGAATATTAAGACCTTAGAAAATTCATCACCTTCTGTTTCGTTGTACTGTTCTTGTCTCTGAAATCTTGAAACAGATCTTGCACCACTAGCCACAACAGAAAATGCATCGGCTGCATATTCTAATTGACTCCACCCTCCATACCAGTCATGGTATCCAGTATTATGATAATCAATTAAACCACCTACACCACGCATTCTTTCAGAGCCGGTCTCTCCTGCCTTTGCATAGTGGTGAACATAGTAATCACCACCAAGAAGATTAACAACTTCTCTATAGTGTTCACCTGCATAGGATCGAAGATCAAAACCTGTTGTGAAGTTTAGGTTGTCACTCAAGCGTCTACTATATGTAGATAAAACACCTGTCCAGTCATGGTGATTGACAGAAGCTCTAATGATACGCTTAGATCTGTGCATTGTACTACTGTAAGTAGTATCAAATTCAGAATTAACAGACCATTGTCTGTTATTAGCTATAACTTGAGTCCAATCTATTTGCCCGGACCCATCGCTTAATTCAGCAGGATTAAAATATTTGTAATATGTATCTACAGTATCTCCATCACCCATATAAGTGTCTCTTGTATTCAATGGACCCGTTCCACCACCTCTACCTTTTGATCCATAAAGAGTAGTAGAAAGGCTACTAGATTTATCTATATCCCATTTCCAATTTAAACTGTATACAGGCTTATGGTAATAGTTTGTTCTTGTATTAATAAGGTAGCTATCTCCTACTTGCTTGGTGTGCATAATACCACCAAAGAGCACATCATGAGCCCAATCTGTACTTCCTCTGTGACCGATATAATTATCATTTAACGATTCATATTGCTCTTCTGTTAAGTTGCCCCATCCACTTCCATATCGATGTGGAGAAAGGCGCCGTTTATCTTCACCTGTTGACTCAGCGTATGCTTCCCAATCGGATTCTCTGTAAATCTGGTCCTCGTCTCTTTGACCATGTTGCTGAGGAGCACCTAGGACGTTGATATCGACGGTATGCTTACCGTTTCCAAATTTCTTATGAGCCGCAAAATAATAAGAATACGCATCTGACCAAGTTGCATCAACATACCCATCCCAGGTTTTTTTAGCTACGAGTGCGGATAGTGCAATACCACCATCAAGTAAACCAGTATTTGCTGTAAATGTTGTTTTTAGGAAATTATCGCTGCCAAATTCCTGTTTGTAACTTAAACCTTGCTTTGCTGTTGCAGCACCAGAAACGATATTAATTGTACCACCCAGTTGACCAGCAACAAGGTTAGTAGCTCCCAACCCTTTCTGAATCTGTATAGCAGAAGCAATGTCTGTCATGCCATCCCAGTTTGACCAATACATTCTACCGTTTTCCATGTCATTAACTGGCACACCATTAATTAATGTAGCTGAATTTTCTTGATCAAAACCTCTTATGTAAACTCTTGAATCACCTGCACCTCCTTTACCCTCAGTAAAATATACTCCTGGAGCATCTGCCATTACAGCAGTAATATCTCTAGAGGCAGTTCTCAACTCCAAATCTTCAGAAGTTATTGAAGAATGAGGGAAAGGTGTTTTCCGATCTTTAATTATTGTTCCCGTAACTTGCAATGCCTCAATCTCCAGTGCAGATGGAGTTAGAGTTGCATCAGTAGATGAGCTACCAGTTACATTAACTTTAAATTCTTCTGTATTGTATCCCAAGTAAGAAACAACTAGTGTGTAATTACCCGGATCTACGTTGGCTATTTTATATTTACCATTCGCATCAGTAGCAGAACCTAATTCTGTACCAGCAAGATAAACATTCGCTCCAGCCAAAGGTGTTCCTTTATCGTCTTTGACTACACCAGATAAGCTTCCCTGAGCTAAAAGTGTTGATATTGTCAAAGAATAAGCTAGAATGAAAAGTCGTTTAAAACTATTCATATTTTTCTCCTTAGTTGTATTTAATAATTATATACTAATTAGCACGTAATATTAATCAATTTAATTCAAAAAATCATAATAACTATTTTCACTTAAAAAATTAAAGATTTACCGCAAAAAAACTAATCATGTATCAATCGAAACTTATAGAGCAATTATTTGAATTTAATTAGAAAAAAGATTTGAAATTTTGTTTGGTTCTTCTTTTATGTTTTGGATAGTATTGTTTTTTGCAGAGTTTACAAGCTTAGAGACTGGATAAAATTTAAGATGAGATTTTTCTTGTTGGATATCACTAAGGCATTCTGATATAGAAAATTTACTATAATTAAGCCACTTAACCATATTACGGTGGTTTAGGATAAGAGGCATTCTATTATGAATATTCCTTATACTGTTTGTAGGAGTGGTCGTTATTACAGTGTAAGTAAATAGTTTACTTGAATTAGAACCTTGCCAGGTGGTCCACAATCCAGCCATAGGTAAAATTTTATTTTTTTCATCTGAAATATAATAGGGTTGACTATTTGGCTTAGCCCATTCATAATAACCATCTGCTAGTACGATACACCTTTGGTTGTGCACCAAATTAGAGAATGAAGGCTTCTCTAAAATTGTTTCTAAGCGAGCATTGATTATTTTCGAACCAAATTGTTCGTTTTTTGACCAAGCAGGAATTAAGCCCCATCTCATCATTTTAGTTTTTTTCTTTCCATCGTTTACTATGACAGGCGAAAAGTCAGTAGGGGCAATGTTGTAATTTGGCTTATAGTCATCAGCTTCCCATTCTTCAATATCCATTTCTTTCATAATGGATGCGATGTCTTTCGAAAGAGTTTTTCTGCCGCACATAATTAGTTAATCTAAATAAAAATATCTTTCGTAGTAAGTTCAACGTAAAGAAATTGCAGTCTTAAAAAAAAGCAATTAAGATGATTAAACTTGTATTACTTCGACATGGGCAGAGTGCATGGAACTTAGAAAATAAATTTACAGGCTGGAAGGATGTTGATTTAACTAAAAAAGGTGAAGAGGAAGCAAAAGAAGCTGGGAAGCTGCTTTCAAAAGAAAATTTCAAATTTGATATTGTTCACACTTCTTTATTAAAACGCGCCAACCGTACTATGCAAATTTGTCTTGAAGAAATGGATCAAGGTAACGTTCCTATTTATTATAGTTGGAGATTGAATGAACGACATTACGGATCATTACAAGGATTAAATAAAGCGGAGACTGCAAAAGAATATGGAGATGAGCAGGTTCATATTTGGCGTAGGAGTTATACCACGCCACCACCTAAATTGGATTTTGACGATGAAAGACATCCTAGGTTTGATAAAAAATACTCTGAACTAGACCCAAGTTTATTACCTGCTTCTGAATGCCTTAAAGATACTGTAGACCGATTTTTACCTTATTGGAATAATTCAATAAAACCAGATTTAGAAAAGGGGAAAAAGATATTAATTGTTGCTCATGGTAATTCTTTAAGGGCCTTGGTAAAGTATATTGACAGAATAGGTGATAAAGAGATATTAGGCTTAAATATCCCTACGGGTGCACCTCTTGTTTATGAATTGAAGTCCAACTTAACTCCAATCAAAAGTTATTATTTGGGTGATGAGGAAGAAATGAAAAAAAGAGCTTCTGAAGTAGCAGCCCAAGGGAGTACAAAATAATTTTATTTGAATATACGGTTTAATTCTCCAGATAGACGCACTCCGCCTTGTAGCAATCTTTTTTCTAGCAGTTCCTTGTGCTTATAAAAATATTCCCATTTCAGATTATCTACTGAAAAGTCATAACATTGAGTCCTCATATCTCTAGATTCATGAATATATGTAAGGATATCATCACCTTGCCATTTCCTTATTTTTCCTCTGTCTTCATTGAGCAATAGGTATTCAGAATATTCTGAATAGCTTAATTCTTGTAGATTAATTAAATCAGAATCCCAGATCCTATGAAGGTTAGTCGGAGCATTAAACCACTTAAGTTTTATGTCATTCCCTCCTCTGTCTATACCATTACCAACATGCATAGGTTGGTGTAAATCGCCGATTAAGTGTATGAGGAATTTTAAAGCTATTTGCTTGTCTTCTTTTTTTGATTTTTTATTTTTTAATACACTAATAAAGTCATTCACCTTTTCTACAGCTTTACCAGAGTACTTATCTTTTTCATACAATTTACCATCAGGAATAGTACACCAATGCCAGTCATTTGCTATTTTCCAATTAGGGTCTGATTTAATTTCATCTGCCCAATTACTCATGCGAGAAAGGTCATGATGTCCCATAAGCTTCTTAATCTGTTTTTTTGCATTTTGTGTTAAGTATGTCTCTGCAACTTTCCCTACAATTCTGTGCCCAGTTTTACCCCAACCTAATATAAAAGAAGAGAACAAAGTGTAAATAATTAGAATTTTTGCCATAGACTTAATTTATTTTAAGTATTTTTATAATTTTATGTAAGCGAGGATCATTCTAGGATATTTATCAGTTGCAAGAAGAAAACCTGATTCACCAAATCGTACAATAGCTTCCCAGTTTCTTGAATTCCCTTCTTCTAAAATTAAGTTAATTGGTTTTTTTTTCGTTAAGTTAATAGCATTTCTTTTAATTTTAAATTCAACTAATCTTTCAATTGTTTGATCAGAGTTAATTTTTTTATTTTTACTTAGTTTATCTAAGCTAGG
>CACKSF010000021.1 GCA_902602795.1 uncultured Fidelibacterota bacterium | reverse complement strand
ACTTTGACTTTCTTGATCCTCCTGTCTTAACATTTTTTTTAATAATTCATAGTTTATTTTTGAATCTCTATCTTTTGAATTTAACTCAATTGCTTTTTTGTAATGATATAGGCTTTCTTCGTACTTTTTTTTATCTTTAAAAATATTTGCAAGATTAAAATGAGCCCTACTTGATAATATTTCATCTTCAGAATTTGAAACTTCTTGCAAATATTTCATACCAGTTTCAATTTCTTGATTTTTAAATGCAGATATACCAGCCCCAAATTTTGCAGAAATATCATTTTCCCTAGATTCTAAAACTTTCAGGTAGTATTGGAAAGATTCTTTATAGTTTTCTTTTTCAAATGAGGACAATCCCTTATCCTGAGAATATATAAATTGTATCAAAATGAAAATAAAAATAATAAATTTAATCATTTAAGTTTTTTCTCTTTTGTTGGATAAATAAAAGATACTAAAAAGAAGCTTAAACTGATTAAGCCAAATAATTGATATCGGTCATCGTACTCAGCATATTCATGTGTTGAAATTACTTTTTTTTCCATCTTATTAATACCATTCTCAATATCAATATAAGAATCCCTATTATTTGAGAACCAATAGAATGATCCTTTTCCAGCTTCAGCAATATCTTTTAAAATAGCTTGATCAACTTTCGATGTAACCAATCTTCCCTTTTTATCAAGTTTATATTTATTATTTGATTCTATTGGAATAAGACCTCCCTCATCAGACCCCACAGCAACTGTATTGATTATCATACCAGCCATGGTAGCTCTTTTTGCTACATCTATCGCTTCTCCTTCATGATCTTCTCCATCCGTAACAAGGAGAACTACTTTGAATTTTTCAAGTTCCTCTGTAAAGGCCGTAAGTGCAGTGTTTAAGGCTGAACTTAATGATGTTCCTTGGTTTGGAATCATGTCAGTTTCTATTTCATTCAGAAAAAGTAATGCCGCTTCATAATCAGTAGTTAATGGAAGATATAGATGACTGGATCCTGCAAAAACTATTATTGCAACCCTATCTCCATTAAGAGTTTTTATTAATTTATTCAATTCAAGTTTTGCTTTAGAAAGCCTTGATGGAGTAACATCGTTAGCATCCATACTTTTGGAAGTATCAAGTACTATTACTAAATCAACTCCCTTCCTTTCCACTGGCCGAACTCTCGTACCTATCTGGGGACCAGAAGCAGCAATAGTTAGAAAAAAAAGTCCTAAAAAAACCAATCGATTTTTTATTATTATAGAACTTAAATTTATTTTCCTTACTAAAAAATTATATACTTCATCATTAGTTTTGGACAAAACACTTCTTTGACTATCTTTTTTAAAATATAAAAATATCCAAAACAATAGTTGGATTAATAACAAAAATAAGACCCAATCATGACGAAAGGACATTAAAACATACTCCTCAAAAAGAATCTTTTATAAAATTCTATAAAAAGACCCAATATTAGTGCAGGTAATAAAATCCAGATATACATTTCAGTATAATTAGAATACTCTTTTACCTCAATTTCAGAGCGTTCTAAAGTATCTATTTCGTTATATATGTCTTCTAATGCCTTAATATCGGTTGCTCTAAAAAACTTTCCTCCCGTTTTTTTTGCTATAAACTTTAAAGTTTCTTCATCAATTTCATTTTTTATCAAACCTCTTCCTGGAATTCTTGTAAAAGCTTGATTAGTACCTGCACCAATCGTATAAATCTTTACATCATATTCCAATGCTAACTCAGCAGCTGTTCTAGGATCAATTTCACCAGAATTATTACTTCCGTCTGATAATAGAACCATCACTTTACTTTTGACTAGACTTTTTCTCAAACGATTTGTTGCATTTGCTATGGCCATCCCAATAGCGGTTCCATCATATTCTTTTGATACAATACTAATTTCATCAATTAAAGATTTTAGTACTGATTTATCAACAGTCAATGGACACTGAATGAAAGATTCTCCTGCGAAAACAATAATTCCAATTCTATCACTTTTTCTTGAATTAATAAAATTAACTGCTGTTTTTTTTACGGCTTCTAACCGATTTGGTTTAAAATCGTCAGCTAACATGCTTGAGCTAATATCAAGAACTAAAATCATGTCAACTACTTCAACTGAGGTCTCTGAAATTTTATCGACTATCCTAGGACGTGATAAAGCAATTATGATTAAAATTAAAATTAAAAATTGAAATGATTTCAGAAAAATATTCTTTTTTCTTCCGGAATTAATAATTTTTCCCGAGAAAAACTGATTTGAGGAAATCGAGAATGTGGCTTCATTCTTCTTTCCTTTTTTTTGGTACCAAAATATAAGAAATGGTATAATAATTAAAAGCAACAAATAGAATGGACTATGTATCTCCATTTCTAATTAAGAATAAATCCTAAACTCATTCATGCAATAAACTAAACAAAAGAAATCGTAATTAGTTTCTAAAAAATTTTAAAAACTATAAAAAACTGAAATAAACTAATTATTTCGATTAGGATTTATTTTTGTTTTCAGTTCCTTTTTCCGCATCTAAAATTTCTTTTTTACCAGTTTCCACAGCATCTTTAAATTCATTTATGCCCTTGCCAAGTCCCCTTGCAAGTTCAGGAAGTCTTTTTGCTCCAAAAAGAAGCAAAATAACAAGAAAAATTATTAGCAGTTCCCCAGTACCTAAATTAAACATATTATAACTTACAAATTATTACTTTACTTTTTATTGAAATTTTATCTAAAAAATCTAAGGATATAGTAAGAAGTAGCTATACCAATCACGCTCGTAAAATTAAGTGATAAGGCTAAACCAAATTTTAAAGTTATTATCTTTAGATCAATAACAATAACACCATTTTGATTCCCGACATTACTACCAATATCTATGTTAAAACTTGTTAGAAAAAAATCTTTCACAACACCTTCAGGAAGCATCCAGCCCATAAGATTTCCTAATACACCGCCGATAATTGCACCAATCAATAATCCTATTGCGATAAGAGAAATATCTCGATTTTTCATAACTTTTAGTTTTTTATTTCGGCTTGTTTTTTATTTAGATGTAATAACCAGGATAATATGTTCCAGCTTATAAAAAGAATTGTGATCGGGAGTAATAATAATCCTCTAAACCACAAAGCACCTAATGCACATAAAATAAAAACAATTAGTGTGATAGAATTTGTTTTACCTGACTTGAAAGATAAAAGAGGAAATTTAATAAAATGAATTGGGCTTATCATTAAAAAACAAACTAACGATAGAAGAATTATTGAAGTCCTTGGATCCCCGTAATTTCCATACATTTCGTAATTAAACATTAGATAAGAAAATATAGTTATAGTAGAAATTGGTGTTGTTAAACCAACAGTATAATTCTTCACAATTCCCTTTTCCTGACCAATGTTGAACTTAGCAAGCCTTATAGTGCCACACATCAAAGGTAAGAAAGAGACTGCTGAGCCTAATAAAGGATGAAGCCCATTTACATAAAAAGTATGAATTAGAATAGCCGGAACAACACAAAAAGATATCGTGTCTGCCATCGAATCAAATTCAACACCAAATTGTGATTCAATGCCTAATAAACGCGCAATTTTCCCATCAAAGGCATCTAGTAATCCAGCAATTATTATCATACTTCCAGCCTTTAAAGGGTCATTCTGAAGAATTAATCCAATTGCAATAAACCCCAAAAACATATTGGTTAGTGTAAGAATGTTAGGAATAAATCTTTGATGTTTTTTGGCCATATTTTTATTTTGATTACATGTAAATGTATTACTAAATGTTTAATATTTCATATTTTTTGAAAATTTATATAAAAATAAACTTTAATTGAGTCTTATAATTATAAAAATTTAAGATTCATAATTATATATAAAAATTTATTTAATAAATTTTCCCAACTTCATTTTTTTATTTTTTAGTTTACCTTCTCTGTAAATTTCCAATTTTAACGCATCTCCTGAGCGAAGATCATTTTCAAGAATTATTTTTCGAATATCACTAGGCTTCTCAATATTCTTGTTATTCACCCTAATTATAAAATCTCCAGGCTTAAGGCCTGCCTTTTCTGCAGAACTCTTTTTTGCAACATTTACAATTACCACTCCGCTATCTTCTGGCAAACCAAGATACCTAGAAATACTCCTAGTTACTGTTTGTACTACAAGGCCCGTTGAGTAGCCTCTATCTATCTCACCATTAATCCTTAGTTCTTCAGCTACTTTTCTTGCAATATTAATCGGGATAGCAAAACCTATACCCACAGAGCCCCGGAAATGGTCGTCATAATCAGTGAATATAAAAGTGTTAATTCCAATTACTTTCCCATTTGCATCAATCAGAGGTCCTCCTGAATTACCTGGGTTTATGGCAGCATCTGTTTGAATCATATTTTGTAATACCTTACCTGATTTTTGCATGCCAAAATCCATATTTAACCCACTAACAATTCCAACACTTGCTGAAGGATTGTTACTTATTGTAAATAATTCAAAGGGGTTCCCCAAAGCAATAACCCATTCACCAATAATTAAATTATCAGAGTCGCCTAATCTTGCATGTGGGAAATTAGATCCATCTAATTTTAATAACGCAAGATCAGAAGTTTGATCAAAGCCAATTATTTCAGCATCATACTCATCACCACCAGATAAAGTTGCTGTTATTTTATCTGCATTTTCTACAACATGATAATTTGTCATCAAAAATCCATCTGGGCTAATGACCACTCCGCTTCCAGAATTTTTCATAGGATAAATATCCTTTGGGTATATTAATCCAAAAAATGGATCGAACGAAACAGATGGGGTATGCTGTTCGACATTTATACTTGCGACAGCAGGACCAACTAAACTAATAGCACGTGTTATTGCTGTTTCTCTTGATTCAGAAATACTACTCGAAAAAGTAATTGCAAAGAAATTTACAACAATAATTACTATATAAGCTTTAATCATAGTTAACTTTATTAAGAATTAATCCCTGAGCCGGTGCTTTAAATATAAATACGTTTTTTCTTGGCTTGTTAATTAATAACATAAATTCCTTTTCAGACATCCTCTCTTGATATACTCCTATCATAGAGCCTACAATATATCGTATCATATGATGCAAGAACCTATTTGCTGTAATATGAAAAGTGTACATCTTTTTATCATTTTTCCAATAAGCTCTAAAAATATTGCAATTTGTATTTTCTAAATCTTTTCTAAATTTGCTAAAGGATAGAAAATCTAAATTTCCGAGTAATCTTTCAGATAATTTATTAAGAAATTTTATATCTAGCTTAGGTAAAATCCAAGATTGATTGTTAAACAAAAATGATTTACCCGTATAACACTGATAAATGTACTCTCTACTTGTAGCATTAAATCTAGCATTAAAATCTAAATTAACTTTTTCAACCTTAGAAACTTTACAATACCATGGCAAGTTTCCATTTAACGCATTTTTAATTTTTTGATTATTTAATTTTAAACTTAAGTCTACATGAGCAACTTGGCCAAAAGCATGAACTCCAGTATCAGTCCTACTTGAACCAAACACTACAATTCTATTCGATACTTTACATATTTTTTGAAGAATTTTTTCTAATAAACCTTGAACAGTATTTTGATTCTTTTGAACCTGCCAACCAGAAAAATATGAGCCATCGTATTTTATAGTGATTTTATACCTCATCCCAGGTATTAAAAATCATACCCAAAATGAATTTTAAATTCATTTTTTTCAAGGTATGAATAAATTTTAATGTTATCGTTCAATCTAGATAGATATAGTGAATTGATGGCTGAAATAATATGGTTTAGGGTAATTAAACCAATTGTATACTCTCCATATTTTGATAGTTTATCACTTCTTATTCGCATATTTTCAAACTTTTTCATATGTTGTTGTGATTGCCAGTTCCAATTATAATTGTAATCATAAACATCATCAGTTTGACGCCATCTTAAATGCTCAGCATTATGACTATCCAAGCTCAAATAATTGCCAATATCCACCCAATACTTGTGACTTTTATTTTTACGATTGGTACCTGCATATTTTGCAGCATACGATTGATACTGTAATTTTTGATGACTCGAAAATTTATAAAATCCTAGACATGTAGACCACAATGTCAGCTCTATTAAATTGAAAAGTCGTGAATGAGATGCTTTTGATAATGACGACTCACCCCAACCAGGTATAAATACTGATTTAACTGCTGGATGGATGGTTCTATTTATTGCAATTACATTATTCGTGGTCGCGAGAAAAATTATGATAAAAATTATTTTTTTAAGCAATTGACTGGCCCTATAAATAAAAAGATTATGAAAGAAATAACAGCAAAGACGTCGCCATAAAATGTATAAAATGTACCCGAGCTGTATATTGGTAATTTTTCTTTTATGATAACTTGTTCTCCTAATGATGTTTTTGTAATGACTTCACCATTAGGTAAAATAAATCCAGATATTCCAGTATTTCCCCCTCGGACAATTGTAATTCTATTCTCTATAGCTCTTAACTGGGCTTGCGCAAAATGCTGAAAGGGACCTGCTGAGGTTCCAAGCCACCCATCATTTGCTTGAATTATTAAAAAATCTGCTCCATTCTCAACAAATTTTCGAGCATATCTAGGAAAACTAGACTCGTAACAAATAAGGTCTGAAAAAACAATATCTTTTAATTTAAAGCTAGCATAATTATTCCCTTTTTTAAAAATACCTCTATTCATATTTAAATTTAATTTAGCTAGTGGAGATAAAAAACTAGGTATTAAATCATACTCAGCAAATGGGACAAGATGTATTTTATCATACATTAAATAATCCTTTTGAGGACTTAAGTACATTGTACTATTAAAGTATGACTTTGTTCCATTAGAATCTAATTCCCTATCTACAGTTCCAATAATTATTGGGATTCCCGATTGATTTACTCTTCGCTGTAACTTTTTTCTAATACGATTTTCTATCCTTAGATATGAGGGCAATGCGGTTTCAGGAAAAATGATTAAGTCTGGCCCCATAGAAATTGCATCTTTGTAAAGAGAATCCATAAAGGCGATTGTTTGTTTTCTTAAATTATAATCCCATTTTTTGTTCGGATCAATATTTGGCTGGATAATAGCAACTTCAATACTTTTATTTGTAGGAAAAATATTTTTCATCCTGTAAAAGCCAAATATTGGAATAATTATTAAAATGAAAAGAATGAAACGAATATTTACTTTTAAAAACTTGTTTCCTTTTGCATATAGGTAAAAGATCAAATTCAATGTGATAATTATAAATGTTAGAAAATAAGTACCAGTAAAATCTAAAAATTGCAACATAAATGGATATTCTGATTGTGTTAATGCAAGGTTTCCCCATGTAAAGCCAAGAGGTCCAAAACTTCGAATCCACTCTAAAACCACAATTAAAAATGGCAAACTCAAGTAAGCATTTCTAGATGTTTTAATTAAACCGTAAACATATCCAGAAAACGCCCAAAATAAAGAAAGATAAAGGACAGCAAATATTAAAGATGCTATCACAACATAAAACTCTGCTCCAGAATTAGTACCAATCCAATAGTTCGATATTAAATTGTATGTAATCCCAAAAATCAACCCAGAAATAAAATTTGATTTTGAATTATTAATAATCCATGAATGAAGAATCGGAATAAATCCAAAATAAATACAAAAACCAAGTTTTAGCGGTAAATAAGAAATGCCAACTAAAATACCAGATAGAACAGCTAGTTGCCATGAAGGCCTTTGTAAAAAATTCATTTTAATTTAATTGTTCATATCTAAAAATTGTTGAAGGAAAATAGTAGCTGCTCTTTCATCAATTTTCTTTTTATTATGACCAGTTTTTATATTTTGTTTTATTAGAGATTTCTTTGCACTTATTGAACTAAGCCTCTCATCTTGAAAAAATATCGGAAGACCCAGTATACACATAGACTTTGAAAAAATACGAACAATTTTAGTTTGATGGGTGTCTTTTCCATTCATTCCTAATGGTAAACCAATCACTATTGACTCGATATTTTTTTCAGAATTTAGATTTCTAAAATAATTTAGCAAGAAATCAATATTTTTATTCTTTATAGTTTTAAATGGGAGAGCTATACTTTTAGTCTTATCAGATATTGCAAGACCGATTCTGTTTTCACCATAATCAACTCCTAAAATTCGCCCCATATTTTAAATAGGTTTTCTGAGATATTCTTTTATCAGTTTCCCTGGTTTAAAACGCGTTTTCTTATGAGCCGGTACATAAATTTCTTGGTTAGTAACAGGATTTCTAGCGCGAGGTTTTGCTTTAGTGGGCTTTGATTCAAAAACCCCAAAGTTTCTAATTTCAATCCTTGTATAAGGATTATCTTCAATTAAAATATCTCTCAAAATATTGAAGAATGTATCTGTAGCCTCTATAGATTTTCTGACACTTTGATTTTGGCGCCGAGAAAATTCATTAGCAATATCTTTTTTCGTATAGGTTTTTATTTTCATTATCTCCCCACCCTTTCAACATAATCTATATTTTTAAGTTTAGTTATTTTGCGCATTAAACGATTTAATTTCCTGTTATTTTTTACTTGTACAATTATATTTGCTTCGGCGATTGAATCTATTGCTTTGATATCAACACTCGAAATGTTTACGTTTTCCTTTGATATACATTCCGAAACATCTTTCAACCATCCTTTGTAATCTAGACCTGTTACTTTTAAGCCAACATTAAAATTTTCTGAAGATTTAACATTCCAATGAACAGGTAATAAACGATCTGATTCATTATTCAAAATCGGTAGGCTTTTACAAGAACTTTGATGGACAGTTACTCCACGGCCTCTCGTTACAAAACCTATTAAATCATCACCAGGAATTGGACTACAACACTTACCAAAATTAACTAATAAATTTTTAATGCCATCTAGAACAACTTCTCCTCTACGAAAATTATAAAAACTTTTAGAAGATTTCGTTTCAGCAATTTCCATTTTATCCTCTTTAGGTCTTAATTTATTAAAAATATCCCTAACAGTGAGGATTCCAGTTCCAATTGCTTTTAACATTGAATTCTGATCTGCATAACCAAACTTTGAATAGCTATCTTTAAATTCAGATATTAGGGAGTTTGACTTCATTCTTCTTAAAGTCTTAATTAACATTTCCTCTCCTAATTTAATACTGTTTTCATCCATCTCTTTTCTAACAAATCTATTTATTTCATTACGAGCCTTTGTGGTAACAACAAACTTTTGCCAACCTATGCTAGGATTTTGTTTTTTGCTTGTAAGTATTTCAACAATATCACCATTTTTAATCTTTGTATTCAAAGGTACAACTAAATGATTAATTTTTGCCCCCATACAGTGCATGCCAACTTGGGTATGTACTTGAAATGCAAAATCAACGGTTGTGGATCCAGCAGGAAGCCTTATAAGATCACCCAATGGGGTAAATGCAAAAATTTCTTCATCATAGAGATCGATCTTTAATAACTCCATAAATTCTTTTGGATTAGATGATTCATCTTTCAATATTTCAAGAAGTTCCCTCAGCCATTTCACATTTTTATCTATATCAGAAGATTTGCTATCCTTATATACCCAATGTGCTGCCACTCCAATTTCTGCCGTCTCCTCCATTGAATCAGTTCTAATTTGTATTTCTACCATTTTACCTTTAGGGCTAATGACTGTAGTATGAATTGATTGATATCCATTTGTTTTTGGAGTAGCAATAAAATCTTTAAATCTATCCTGAACAGGAAGGTACAAATTATGAACTAGACCAAGAGCTAGATAACATTGCTCAGGCTTTTGAACTATAATTCTCAGTGCATGGAGATCATAAATTTCATCAAAAGATTTATTCCTGGATATCATTTTATTATAAATAGATGCATAAGACTTTGCACGACCATAAATATTTGGTGTAATTTGAAATTTATTTAATTCTAGTTCTATAGGATCAATTACCTCATTAACAAATTTCAATCTCTGCTTTTTACTTGATTTCACTTTAGCTTTGATATCGTAAAAGTGTTCAGATTTCAATACTTTAAATACTAAATCTTCTAATTGCGATTTTACAGCTGACATACCCATTCTATGGGCAAGTGGTATATAAATATCGCGTGTTTCAATAGCAATTCTATGTTTTTTTATTTGTGGCATGTGGTCTATAGTTTTCATATTGTGTAACCTATCAGCAAATTTTATAATAATTACCCTTAAATCTTGAGCAACCGATAATAACATTTTCATAAAATTACTTACTTGCTTTTCTTTGCGAGTTAAATATTTAATATCTTTTAATTTTGTTAGGCCGTTAACTAAAGAACCAAGTTCTTGACCAAAAATCAATGTTATGTCTTCTAGAGTGGCATCAGTATCTTCAATGGTATCGTGCAGTAAACCTGCGATAATTGTCGTAGTGTCCATATTCCACTTTGCTAAAGTATTAGCTACTTCAATGCAATGGGAAAAATATGGTTCACCGGACAATCTCCTTTGTCCTTCATGATGCCTGTTACCAAAATCATATGCTTTCCACAAGACAGATCTAACTTCTTCTTTATCCTGATCTGGCCCAACAGATACACTATCAAATAATTGTTGAAATTGCTTGGGATATTGACCAAAGTATTGTGGAACTAACTTAGCTATAGGATTTTGCATTAAAATGGCATTTGATCTTCAGAATAATTTTCAAATTTTGCATACTTATTAATGAAAGAGGCTCTAACTGTCCCTGTGGGTCCATTCCTTTGTTTTGATATAATAATCTCAGCTTTTCCATCATCATTATCATCTTGACTGTAAATCCAAGGTCTATATAAAAATATTACAACATCGGCATCCTGCTCAATTGCCCCACTTTCTCTTAAGTCTGATAATTGAGGTTTCCGATCTGCCCTCTGTTCAACCGCTCTAGATAACTGAGATAAAGCTATAATTGGGATACTTATTTCTTTTGCAAGTGCCTTCAAAGATCTAGAGATAACTGATATTTCCTGCTGTCTACTTTCTAGACTTTTAGGCCCTTGCATAAGTTGTAAATAGTCAACTACTATCATGCCCACATTTTTTTCTGCTTTAAGACGCCTAGCTTTTGCTCTTAACTCTAATACGGTCAGAGCTGGAGTGTCATCTAGATAAATAGGGGCTTCTTCCAGTTCGCCTGCTGAGATTCCTAAGTTTTTCCATAATTTTGGTGGTAGTTTCCCAGTTCTTACAAAGTGACTATCAACCCTTGCCTCCGAGCATAAAAGTCTCATTGCAAGTTGAGAATTGGACATTTCAAGACTAAACATCCCTACTCCTATCTTGTAATCTAATGCGGCGTTTCTAAGCATTGATAAAGCTAAAGAGGTTTTACCCATACCTGGACGACCAGCAACAATTATTAAATCTCCATCTTGAAAACCTGAAGTTATTTCATCCAAATCTAACAAACCCGATGGAACACCAACAACCGTTCCTCCTTTTGAGCGAGTTTTTTCTAATTTTTCTAATGCTTCAAGTAAAATAGGATTGATTTGCCTAAATCCACCTTTCAAACGATTTTGAGTAATATTAAAAATAGATTGCTCTACATTATCAAGTATATCCGATACTTCCTTATGTGCATCATATGCTTCTTTGGCAATATGATGAGATAACGTTATCAAGTTTCTTAATAATGCTTTTTCCATAACAATTTTTGAATATTGCTCTACATGAGCAGCCGTAGGAACAACATCTACCAAACCTGTAATAAAGTACGTACCTCCAACGTTTTCTAAATCTTTTTTTTGTTTTAAAAGTTCAATTACTGAAACAGTATCAACAGGATCTCCTTTTTCAAAAAGATCAATCATTACTGAAAAAATTTTACTATGAGACTCTTTGTAGAAAAAATCTGATGTTAACCATTGTATTGATTTACTAACTGCTTCTTTTGATGAAAGCATTGAACCAAGTACTGCTAATTCAGCTTCCTCTGAATAGGGAACTTGATTTAAATTTTTAATTTTTTCTTCCATTAGCTTTCCATGCGATTTTTTATCCATTTAAAATCATTCCAAGCAAATTTTTTTAAATTTTGATTCCTTAATAAAGTTTCTGGATGATAAGTAACTTTTAATGGAATTCCATTATAATCGAAAATCGCTTCTCTCATTTGTTGAATAGATATGTCTCTTCCAATTAAAGATTTTCCCGCAACCTTTCCCAATGCTAAAATTAATTTTGGTTGAATAATTTTGATTTGTCTATTAATGTATGGGATATACTTTTCAAGTTCGGACGGCAGAGGATCACGATTTTTAGGAGGTTTGCATTTTAATATATTTACGATAAATGTATTTTTAGTTCTACTTAAACCAATAGCCAATAAAATCTTATCTAAAAGCCTACCTGCTTTTCCAAGGTAAGGCAAACCCTGTGAGTCCAACTCCAAGGCAGGAGCTTCATCTACAATTAATAACTCTGCCTTGGCGTCTCCAGAACCAAAAAAAAAAACACTTTTAGGATCATAGAATTGGCATTTCTCACAATTATTAATAATGCATTCATAAGGTAAGAGTGTATCTCTTTCATTAATAAAGTTAGATTGTTTAATAACTCGCTGTGGAACAATTATTTCATCTGAAAATAGTTTTTTATATAATTTTAAATAATTACTTATTAATAAAAAATTATTCATTACTCATTTCAATATGCCTTGCTCCATTTCACGTCTCCCGTAAGAAATTTTTCAATAGCAACTGTCGTTACTTTTTCTTTTTCCTCATAATCTTCAATAGTTGTCTCTTCCAATTCGTCAAAAACGTCTAATTCAGATTCTTGATGATCTTTTATTGCCTTATTTACTATTCTTTCGCTTAACTCTTCTTTTGCTTGACCAGACATAGCAACTACAGCTTCATACATGTTTTCTGCTTGATGTTCTATGTCACGAAATGGTATTGTTTTTAATCCCATTATTATCTCCTTTCTTAATTTTTAAAATGGTATTTAAAAGTTGATCCTTTGCCTTCTCCAAATCATCATTTAATAAGTTAAAATCAAATTTACTAACATATTTCATTTCTTCTTTAATTCTTTGAAGTCTAATATTAATTCTATATTTAGAATCTGTACCACGTTTTTGTAACCTTTCTCTTAAATGATCAGCACTAGGAGGTGTTATAAAAATAGAAAAGGTTTTGTTAGGATACAACTTTTTGATAGATAGTGCTCCCTTTACATCCATTTCAAGTAAAAGCATTTCATTGTTCTTAATAACATTATTTATAAAATCTTTTGAAGTACCATAATAAAATCCATGAACTTTTTCCCATTCTGCAAAAAAAGAGTTATCAATAAGCTCTTTAAAAGTTGATTCCGAAATAAAATGATAATCAATCCCAGTTTTTTCCATTTTTCTTATTTTTCTTGTTGTATAAGATACAGACCATTTAATTTGAGGAACTTTTGCCTGTATAGATCTACATAACGTTGTTTTACCTGCACCTGATGGAGCAGAAATAATAATTAAATTTTTCATTAAAGAATATTTTGTATTTGCTCGCGAATCTTTTCTAATTCATCTTTTATTTCAACTACATCAATTATCACTTCAGATTGAGGACTTTTTGAGCCAATAGTATTAACTTCTCTTCCAATTTCTTGCAATAAAAAATTAATTCTTTTACCAACCGGTTCATTTACTTTTAAATATGAAAGAAGTTGAGCAAGATGACTGTCGCAACGAACAATTTCTTCTGTAACATCCATTTTTTCAGAAAAATAAGCGACTTCTTGTATCAATCTAGATTCATCAAGGTCATGACCCACCAATAACTCTTCAATCTTAGATCTAGTGATATTATGTTTTTCAACTTTATGTAAATCAACCTTTTTTGCAATGAGACTCAGGGTTGTTGTTATATGATTTATTCTTTTCATCGTATCTTCCAAAATTTTAGATCCTTCAATTTTCCTCATGTCGTCTAACTGTTTCAAAGCTATTTCAACATTCTTTATTATTAGTTTTTTATTTGGAGTTTTTGGCTCATTTAACTTTAATAGATCATTTGAAGAAATGATATCGCTGATGTTCATAGGCTGACCATATTTAATATTAATATCCTTTACTATAGTTTTTAATAACTCATATTTTTCTTGATCAAATGTAACTTTATTTTTGTTTTTCAAATCCGAGTCAATTCGAATGTAAACTGTTCCACGATGTAATTTAGTTTTTATTAGTGTTCTTATTTCATCTTCAATTAATAAATCAAGTTGAATACCTTTAAATTTTATATCTAAAAATCTAGCGTTCACTGATCTAACCTCGATATTATATCTATCAGAACCAGTTGAAATAGAACTAACTCCAAACCCTGTCATACTTTTAATCATTTTTTAAGCCTAGATATTTGAACGTTTTTTTATAAATAATCATTAAGTGCAAATAAATTTTTTAAGAAAAATCTATTTTTTGTTTTCTTTAATTCTTGCAATAAGCCAGTCTAAATAAATAGACAAAGAAATTAAATGATGATTTGCAAATATACCATTTATTGATGAAGGTAAAAAAGCGTAATCAATGATCAGTTTTTCCCAGTTTACTCCTACTCCCCCGGCTAATTGATGCAACGAATTTTGCCCTAACCTTAGCATTAATTTTTCTTTATAAATTGCTTCTAATCCAAGCATAATATCGATTGATAATTTCCTATTATAATAAAGTGAATTTAGATGTCTTTGAGAAGTACTAAATATTAAGCTGGACATTGGATTTAAGCTTAAAAATTTTTCTGTAAACATATCGAAAGATTGGTGATACCCTACTTCAATTGAAGGAGCAGTCCCTTCTATGGCACCATTGCTCCATAGCATTCCCGAAGCAGGAATGTTTTTAACAACAAAACCTAAGTTCGAATTTTTAATACTTTTAAAAAAACCAAAGTCTAATCCAATTCCAATTGCATTATGATTTCCTAGGGAACTATATAAAATCTTAAAACCAATACCAAACGGTATATTGTTTAAATTGAAATTTGAGGTTCCATACAATCCAAATCGTCTTTGATTAAAAAATGTAATTTTATTTTGATCTAGACGCTCCCCTTCATCAATGACACCATTTGATTCTCCTAGATCGTTAGTACCATATTGTCCATCATACCCCCAATCAAGTAGTGCTGATCTAGTGTCAGGTATATTACTAATACCTTCTATAATTAAATTTAAGTTAATTAATCTTTCCTTATTTTTTATCTGAAAACTTACAAGCTCACTATTTAATAACCCGGCAAAACGAGATTGATGAGTTAGAGAAATTTTTCGAGAGGAAAAAATTGGAAAATAGGGATTACTTAGCGCTGAGGATGGATAATTAAAATTATAGGCTACAGTTGCATTTCCAAGTGATGCTGTCCTAGCTTCAGAAACGTAATCAAATAACTCCCATCCATAATTAACCCAACCCACATTTCCGAATAAATCACATGAGATAAGGAAAAACAATAAAAATTTATAAACCATTTTTTTTCTTTAATCTGGTTAGAATTTCAAGTGCTTGCAAAGGAGTAGTATTGTTTATTTCGATAAGATCTATTTCTTTTAGAATACTTTTAGATAATTCAAGATCGTCAATCAATACTTTTTCCATTTGACGATTAACTATAGTACTTTTTTCGGCTGATTTTTTCATGTAACGATTTAGTATTTGGTTCGCTCTATCAATTACGGCACTTGGTAATCCAGCCATTTTCCCAACATGTATACCATAACTTCTATTACCAATACCTTTCGAAATCGAGCGAAGAAAAACTATTGTTTCTTTATATTCTTTTACTTGAACATAATGATTCTCAAGTCTTTCTAAATTATCTTCTAGATCTGTCAGCTCGTGATAATGCGTGGCAAAGATTGTTCTAGCTCTTAAATCGGGTTTATTATGAATATACTCAGTTATAGCCCAAGCTAAAGACAAACCATCATAAGTTGACGTCCCTCTTCCGATTTCATCCAACAAGATCAAACTTTTTTTAGTCGCATTATTTAAAATATTTGAAGCCTCAATCATTTCAACTAAAAATGTGCTCTCACCTCCAGCTAGATTATCGCTTGCTCCTACCCTTGTAAATAAACGGTCAACTATGCCCATATTTACTTTTGAAGCTGGAACAAAGCTTCCTATTTGAGCCAATATAACAATCAATCCAACTTGCCTTAGATAAGTTGATTTTCCAGCCATATTTGGTCCAGTAAGTAAATGAATTTGATTATTATTTGAATCGATAAAAGTATTATTAGGAATAAATTTTTCAGTTATTGGCAATAGTTTCTCGACAACTGGATGTCTTCCATCATAAATATCTAGAGTTAAATTATTTGATAGAACAGGTTTTACATAATTATTTTCAGCTGCTAGGGTTGCAAGAGATGAATAAAAATCAAGATAATTGATCGCAGATGCATTCTTTTGAAGAATAATTATATGATTCATAATTTCCGTACTTAAATCATTAACTATTTTTGATTCAATATTATATATATTTTGCTCAGCGGTTAAAACCTTCTCTTCATACTCTTTCAATTCTATTGTGATATACCTCTCCGAACTTGTTAAAGTTTGTTTTCTGATAAATGAATTAGGGATTTTTTTCTGGAACGATTTAGTAACTTCAATATAAAAACCAAATATTTTGTTGTACCCTATTTTTAATTTTGGTATTGCTAAATCTTTTCTCAAAGAATCTTGAAAAGATTGAAGCCATTTTTTTCCATTTAAAACGATTTCTCTTAATTTATCAAGTTCCCCATTAACGCCTTTATTAATTACATTTCCGTTACTTAGAAGAGCTGGGGTATTTTCGGAAATTACATTTTTAATCTTTTCAGATAATGTAGAAGTATCTAAAAAAGTCTTAGAAAAAGATATCAAACTACTATTTTTTGACTTTTTTAAAATATTTTTCCAAATAGGAATTTTTTCTAATGTAACTCCCAGAATATATAAATCTCGAGGAGACGCTTTATCTTTGTTTATCTTACCTAATATTCTTTGAATATCTGCAGTTTTTTGAAGATCATTTCTCATAATTTCTAACATTGAGGGGTCCTCAACGAAAGCTTCAACGGTATCCAATCTATTTCTAAGTAACTTTAAATCTAATAAAGGGCTTATAAGGTTTTTTCGTAATAATCTTCCGCCACCCGATGTTTTTGTCTTATCTATACAATCAATAAGCGTACCATGAGTTCCTTGGGATGATAAAGAATTAAATAATTCCAAATTTTTAATAGTAAATGAATCCAAAACCATAAAACCTTCTTCAACGATAGGAGATAATTTTGAAATATGATGAATAGACGTTGCTAGATTTTTATTAATATGATTTGCTAAGGCGCCTGCTGCCGAGATACCATGATGCATTTCATCGCATCCAAAGTTTTTCAATGATTTGATTTTAAAGTGAGAAATAAGTACTCTGTATGCATTTTCAAAATCAAATAACCAATCGTCTATCTGAGTTATAAAAGGTTTGTATTCTCTATACCATATTGTATCTGAATAAACAACTTTTTTAGATAAGACTACTTCTTGTGGACTGAATTTCAAAAGAAGGTTGTTAATATTTTCTTTTTTGCATTGACCTATATGAAATTCTCCTGTAGAAGAATCTAAGAATGCAACACCAATAACATTTTTTTTGAAAAACATAGACCCAATATATCTATTGGATTTATCAGTTAAAGTTTTGTCTGCTATAAGTGTTCCTGGTGTGACTACTTCAACAACATCACGTTTAACTATTCCTTTAGAAGTTTTAGGATCTTCAATTTGTTCACAAATTGCTACTCGATATCCTGCATTAACTAATTTAGGCAAATAATTATCTAAAGAATGATGAGGGAATCCTGCTAGATTTACATCCGCTGCTTTCCCATTTGCTCTCTTTGTAAGAACAATTCCTAGTACTTGCGAAGTAATAACAGCATCATCTAAAAAAGTCTCATAAAAATCACCCATTCTAAAAAGAATAATTGTATCATTATATTTTGATTTAATATCTAAAAATTGTTTCATTACAGGAGTATCTGCTACAACTGTCTTACTCATATAAGTTTTGACCTATCATTCGAACATTATTATTTCGAATTGTATATTTCTTTTTATCTAAAAACTCTAAAACCGGGATAGCAGTTTTTCTAGTAAGCCCAGATATTTTTTTAAAATCACTGACACTCAATTCTACTGAGTTAGTAAAATATTTTTTCAAATAGTTTAACAAAACTATTAAATGGTTTGGATGTATAAAAAAATCATTACCTAGATCTACAATTTTATTTTTTGATTTCAAAAAATAAATGAGATCTAATAGTTGAGAGGGTTTGTAACCTTTTAAATTTTCTAATGCCTTTTTCTCGATTGGAACTAAACCTGATTTCTTAATGAAATTCTCTATTGAATCAATTTGCTCTATTTGTAATTTTGTCAAAGAAGGCTTAGAAAACGATATTAAAGAATAGATTCCATCGGCTAGTTTTATATGTTTTTCCCTAATTAATTCATTTAATATGGTTGTTACAAAATCTTGAGGCAAATCAAATGTAGAATGTATCGTTTGAATTGACACTCCATTTCGCAAAAAATTTCTGGAATGATAGTTTTTGAAAAATATTTTCATTTTTAGTTTAACTCTTTCTACACTATCTAAAGTAAATATTGCACCTGATTGGGATTTTTGAAGGCCTAACTGTTCAAACCATTCGTCAATTTTATCATGATATTTTATGAATATCTTTTTCCATTCTGTAAAAGTTTTAAGCTTTTCCCAACTACTATCTACTAAAAAAAAGAATCTTTCTTTTGGATTAAGAGGTATTTTTTTAATGACATTATTCTTTTCTAGACAATCATCATCTATAGAGGGAACCAACACTATACCCCCACCAATAGTATTCATAGGAGAATATGAGCGTATTAAAAACTTTTCATCTAAAGAGACTGGGATTTCTGCTTCTAATAATAGCACACAGTTCACTTTTTGATTTTTTTTTATTTTTTTTTTATTTTTAATTATTATTCTACCGAAAATTTCATCGGTCCCAAAATGTAATCTTAAACGTTGGTTATGTTTTAAAACCCATTTTGTGTTCTTAATCATATTTATTTCTGCAATTATCTTTTTTGTATTCTTTATAGTTTTGGGAGTCGCAATCACACTTCCTCGATGAAGATTTTTCAATTTCATATTTAATAAATTAACAGCTGCTCTATCCCCTTTATAAATAAGCTTAGTATTTTTTCCATGAGATTGTAATCCTCTTATCTTAGTAGAAACACTATTTGGTAAGATCTCAACTAAATCTCCAACTGCAGCTTGTCCCTCAGCTACTGTACCAGTAACGATTGTACCAAATCCTTTTTTTATAAAAAATCTGTCAACATTCATTCGAAAATATTTTAAAGATTCATCTGATTTAAAATGTTGTGCATAGGAAAAAATATTTTGTTTCAAAATATCTACTCCTAATCCAGAAATATTATTTATCCTGTTGCACGAAAAGATTTGAAAATTATGTTTTGAAAGATATTCATAAATTTCTAATTCAATTAAATCTATCCATTCTTCATCATTAACAACATCTACCTTAGTAATCGCTACCCATCCCTTATTTATGCCTAAAATATTTAAAATATCAATATGTTCAATTGTCTGAGGCATTATGCCGTCATCCGCTGCAACTACTATTAATCCACAATGAATATTTGCAGCTCCTGCCGTCATATTTCTAATAAATTTTTCATGCCCAGGTACGTCTATTATTGTAATATTATCATTGAGATATGCAAATCCCAAATCAATAGTCATACCACGTTTTTTTTCCTCCAATAAAGAATCTGTTTCAGTGCCAGTTAAAGATTTAACTAGTGATGTTTTACCATGATCAATATGTCCTGCTGTACCAATAACAAGCTGAGTCATATTAAATAGAATTTATCGCTTGAGACAACTTCATTAATTGGCTTGGCAGAACTGCTTTGAGATCAATATAAAATCTATCTTCTTTAATAAAACCTACAACTGGTATTTTTCCAAGCCTTAATTTTTTTGCTAATATAGAACATTTAATAGATTTAGGATTAAAGATTAAAGCCATACTGCCAATATTTTTTTCTGGTAGCGATCCACTTCCAGCTTCAACTAAAGAAGGAACGAGAGATATATCTAAATCTTTAATTATGCTCTTTTTAATCAAATTTAATATCTTTTTACCACGTATTTTTAATGTATTTCTCGATGCTTTAAGCATATTTAGACTGAGGTTATCTTTTGAGAATGATGTAGCTCTATAACTTCTTAGTGTCTCCTCTAGGAGCCCAATGGTTAGTTTATCGGGGCGTAAAGTTCGGTATAACGTGTTTTCTTGAAGAGAATTTATAATATTTTTTTCCCCAACAATTATACCTGATTGAGGACCCCCAATTAATTTATCTCCGGAGAATGTAACAATATCTGGCTTATCTTTCATAAGATGACTGATAGGAATATCCAAGGAAGTATTCTTAGAAATATTTTTTATTAATGAACCACTTCCCCAATCTGCCATGACAGGAATTTTGTACTTATCACCAATGGAAACTAATTCAGCTAATTTAACTGATTTAGTAAAACCTTTAACAACATAATTACTAGTATGAACGGTAAGAATTAGTTTTGTATTCTCATTTATAGCATTTATGTAATCTTTACTATGCGTCCTATTAGTGGTCCCTACTTCTTTTAAAATTGCACCACTAGCATCAATTATATCAGGAATACGAAATGAACCTCCAATTTCAACTAATTCACCTCTAGAAACTATTACTTCTCCACCTTTAGAAATACCGTTAATAGCAAGCATAACAGCAGCAGCATTGTTATTTACTACTAGTGAAGATTCGCTTTCACAAATAGCAGAGAGAATTTCACGAATATGCTCTTGCCTATCTCCTCTCTTCCCATCACTTAGATTAAATTCAAGATTTACATACCCCTCCATTTTTTTTGCAATTTTTTTTAAATTCTTAGAATTAAAGGGGGCTCTTCCAAATCCAGTGTGAAGAACTATACCAGTTCCATTTATTACATTGACTAATTTTAGTGAGGCTCTTGCTAAAACTTTATTCTTGATCTCATCTAATATCATTAAAGATGATTTATTTATTTCACCATTTTTAATTCTTTTCCGGTATAACTCTATTTCTTCTTGAATAATCTTTTTTAAGTACGACTCATGTATTTCAGAATCTTTTTTTATTTCAAGGATAACTTTATTAACTGAAGGAATGTCTCTGAGAGCTATCTTTTCCATGATTAGACTAAAATTGTTAAGGATAAGTTTTTTGGCTTTTTCCTATTTATATAAATTAGTTTTATTGCTATTTACATAAGATATTGTGAGTAAAATAATTTTTCCTATTAAATATAAAAACGCCCCTATCAAGATATTAATAAAGGGGCTTTAAAAAAAATTACCTTTTTTCTTCAATTCTAGCTGCTTTTGCTCCTTTTACATTTTTTAAATAATTTAGTTTTGATCGGCGAACCTTTCCGCGACGTGTAACGTTTATTGACTCAATCATTGGTGATTGAACTGGAAAAATCCGCTCAACACCAACTCCATTAGTTACCTTCCTAACTGTAAATGTTCCATCTAAACCATTTCTTCTATGCCTTGCAATTACAATACCTTCGAACCTTTGAACTCTTTCCTTATTACCTTCTCTTACTTTGACATCAACAGCGACAGTATCCCCAGAATTAAAATCTGGTACATCTGATTTTATGTAGTTCTTGGTTGCTTCTTGAATTTTTTCCATTTTAATTCTCCGATTCTTTAATCTTTAGGTATTTTTCCCAGAGATCAGGTCTATGTTTTATAGTACGATTTTCTCTATGTTTCAGTCTCCACTGATCAATATGTCTATGATTTCCATTTAACAGTACCTCTGGGACACTTCTATTTCTAAACTTTCTTGGACTCGTATAGTGTGGATGATCTAATAGTTGATGCGAAAATGAATCTTCCAATACTGATTTTAAATTATTTAAAGCACCTGGTATTAGTCTCGATATACTATCCATAATTATCAAAGCAGGTAGTTCACCGCTTGTCATTACAAAGTCTCCAACAGAGTATTGATCTGTAACATACTCATCTATTACTCTTTCATCAATGCCTTTATAATGACCACAAATTAAAATAATATTACTATTTACACTCAATTTTTCAGCTGAATTTTGATTCCACTTTTCACCTCCTGGAGAAGGATAAATAACTCTAATGTTATTTTTGATGGTCATCCAATTAAATGATGCATCTATTGCATTAAAAAGAGGTTCTGGTTTAAAAATCATTCCTCCCCCACCACCAAAAGGAGCATCATCAATTTGTTTATGTTTACCTATGCCGTAATCTCTTAGATCAATAATTTTCAATTGAATCGCTTTCCTTTCTATAATTTTTTTTAATATACTATTCTGTACAAAGTTATCAATAATATCTGGAGCGGGAGTTATAATAGCGAATTGATTCAATTAAACAGTCCATCCATAACTTTTATTATAATATTACTATTATTGTAATCAACTTTTTTTATAAACTCTGAAACAATTGGAATTATATACTCTTTTGATCCTTTTTCAATGATATAGGCATCATGATTTGGAAGCCACATCACATCAATAATATGACCAAGTAAATTTCCTGATTCATCTGTAACTTTATAATTCAAAACATTCTTACTAATCCAATTAATTTTTGAATCTAATGATGCTTGAACAAATATTTTTTTCCCAATAATTGTTTTAGCAGAATCGAGGGAGTTAAAGCCTGAAAATTTAAATTTTCGTTTTTTACCAATACCATTAATCGTTTCAACCTTAACCTTGTTTGATTGATCAATAGAGAATCCTATCATTAATTTATTTTTATTTAGATACTCCTCAAAATACCTTGACAGAGGCCTTAAGCATACATCCCCCTTTAAGCCAGAAGTTTTTGTGACCTTTGCAATTGCATGGAATGTTTTATCCAAATTAATCGATGACGTCTAATCTAGCTCTTTTCCCACCTTGTTTAGCATTAATAGCAAATACAAGAGTACGTAGAGCTGATATATTTCTACCACTTTTCCCAATGACTTTACCATAATCACCTTCCCCAACAGTTAATTCGTAAATAAGTCTTTGTTCTGTCTCAACAATATCAACTTTAACTTCATCTGGCTTATCCACCAATAAT
>CACKSF010000020.1 GCA_902602795.1 uncultured Fidelibacterota bacterium | reverse complement strand
TTGTAGCCGAAATACTAGAAGAACAAAAATTCCAATTGTCTGGGATGATTAATGATGAAAATATTATTAAAATTGGAAATATGGCATCCGCAGATGAAGCTCTTATCCTTAAAATGATCCAATTCAATCAAAAAGGAGTACCAAAAGAAAAGGAAGATGATCAAGAAGACGGTGATGATGGTGGAAGCAGCACTTTGTTTTCTTGGTTGGTAAAGACAGTGGTTACAGAAGCGATAGATCAAATAAAAGAACCCGACAGCTTAGAACTAGAAAATAACATACACACTGAATTTAGAGGAAGTGTTAAAATAGTTAATCTTGAATCGGGGAAATCTGAAAAATCATTTGATTTAAATGCAAACCACACGGGAGGTAACAGAGCTCAATCATTAAGCAAAGTCCTAGATCAAATTTCAAGACAAACGCGTATTAGATTAAAAAGATTATATATGATTACTAGTGAAATAATAGAAGTCCAAGGAGCTTATGTAAGCATCCTTTCTGGAGAAAATTTAGGGCTTAAAAAAGGAGCTATGTTTGAAATTAGCTCAAAGAATAGGACAAAAACATATAAAGGCAGAACTATTAGTTTGCCAGGAAAAACGAGAGGACTTTTGCGTATAACTGAACTGGGACCTGATGCCAGTCAAGCTAGAGTTGTAAGAAAATGGCGTCCTATACAGCAAGGACATCGCGCCTATGAACTAAAGTCTTCAGCAGAAGTTACTGATATTCAATTTACTTATTTAGAGAATATAAAACACCAGTTCGGTGGTAAATTTTGGATATCTCCTCATAGCCGTTTCTCTGGAAGTTTTAATTTATCGCTTGGATCGATTCAAGATTCTCGTCAAAAAATGAATAATTTCATAGGTTTTAGTTCTGATCTAAGATACACAATTTTTTCTAGATTTGGAATTACAGGTTCTACATCTTTGACACTCCCAATACTTTTCCCATTTCGACGTGATGATGAAGAACATTTTGTTTCTTCAATTTTTTCTGATCCATCTATTAATGGGAATCTTTCAATCCAGATAAATTCTAAAATGGATATCGTCTTTTCAATGAACCATATTTATACGACTCTTCATGGTCCCTGGCAATGGAGAAAAGATACTGGAGAGCAAGACGATGAAGGGAGAACAATTACTGAAACAGAACCTGCTGTATGGACAAGCGCAGAGCCGGTCTTTTATAAAGACGGAACATACTTGTCAGTTTCTATCAGATTGCTGAGGTTTTAAGACAATATTAAAATGGATTAACTAAAGAAAGTTGTAAATATGGTTCTGATCCTATTTTATGAGGCTCATTTTTAAACAAATTCTTCGTATCTAGAGCCCTGCCATAACTAAAAATAAAAAGCGGTTCTGATATTATATTAAAAGAAAGTCGAATTTCAGCTCCAGAAGTGGCAATCAACTCATTCTCTCTAAAAATATTAGTCCATGCATTTCCAATATCTGTAAATACAACCAAAGAAGGCATTCCTATTTTAAAGATTTTTAATGCTTCAAAAATACTAATGGGTAGAGCTGGAGTTCTTAATTCTAGAATGGCCATCATTGCTTTTGTACCAATTTTATACTCTTTCATGGGTCTTTTTATGTAACCTCTTGGAGACATATATTCTCTTCCCGGTGTAGATCCTCCTGCAATATAAAAATTAGGGATGTCAAATATCCCTAATAACTCTTGATTAGGGTAATCTCCTTCTATAGACTCTAGCCTTAATCGGGAAAACAAAGAAAAGGGGCCTATTTTACTATTTTTATATGAATCTAATTCTACTTTTGAATAATCAAATCTTCCCATTATTCCTGAGGATGCTTTTTTTATTAAAAAATCTAATCCATATCCTTGATTTGGAGAATATGTATTTCTAATATGATCTCTCTTCTTTACAAATGAATATTGAAAGGATACACTACCCTCTTTACCTTCAAAAAAAGGGGAAAAAATCGACGGTTGCTGAAAATCTTTTCCAAGGTAGGTTTTTCGATTTATGTACTGAAAATCAAACCCGAAATTATGGTTAGCATCTAAAGATTTCCCAAAATTTAAAGGTAATTTTCCCCATAATGTAAATCCATTGAAAATTTCAATAAATGTCTGGTTCTTGTTTAAAAACTGAATTTGAAACTGACTATCTTTATATATATTTAGTCCCCAAACACCGTTAAAAGGGAATCCCGAATAATTTTGGTAGGCGAGATATATACTCTGAATTGTATCATAATCCGTAGCATACAAAATCCCCGCATTATGCCTTCCTAATGCATCTGTAAATACACCATTATATAGAAAACTTTGGTAATCTGGTAAAACCAAACTACCTAAATGAGATAAATTTTTTAGAAAACTATAAGACTCCTCATTTTTAATCACCACGTTTTTGTTTGGATCAATTCCTTCAAGATTATAATCAGGAGACTTAGTACGCCATGAAGAATATGCTTGGTTTATATTTACTTTAGATTTTTTAGACACTCTTGTAGGATCAATTGATATGACTCTTGCAGAATCAACCGTGGGTAGCGTCGTTGCAGTAATAGTTGATGTATTGTTATTCCACTGAATACCCATCACTGCATCTCCAACATCTGTATTCTGTGTTATTTCCCCATTGAGAATGTCATACGTGTAAAGATTGGGAGTGTAATCATATAAACCAGTAAATGATATTTTATTCCCACTCGGATGCCAAATGGGTAAGTAATCACCTTCCCTAGAATTAGTTATTTGAGTTTTTTTGCCAGTTCCAATTAACATAATGTGAAGATCAAGATTTCCATCTGGACCCGATTCAGCAAAAGCAATCTCTTCCCCATTTGGACTCCAACATGGGGTAATAATTTGTGTATCAAAAGTATTTGAAGTTAGTTTTTCAATATTTTGCCCATCTATATCCATTTGATATAAATCTGTTATAGATGTTTTATGAGCAACAAATAAAATTTTCTTCCCCGATGGTGAAAACTTTGGATAATTGGCACGCATAGAAGAAGTAAGTAAAGTTTTTTTCTTCTTTTCGATATCCATCTTAGCAATATCAAAAATCATGCTTTGGTTTTTACCATATCGAAATTTTGGATAAACGATTAAACTTCCGTCAGGAGAAATATCAAGGTTCTGGACCATCTCGCCAAAGACACCATTATCAAGCTCAATTAGTTTCCAATGTTGCTTTATTTTTTTTGGCTTCACATTATTTCTATTAGCTTTTTTTAATTCTTTTCTACGAAGTTTTCTTTCCTTAAGGGTATCTCTTTTTGCATAAACTAATGATAAATCTTTTTGACCCTTGGATAAAAATCCAATCATTGCGATCCCCATACTATCTGGAGAATAATCAAAAGTAAGTACTCTTTTCATGGGTAGCTTATGAACATCCCCAACATCCTTTAGCCTTTCTTTTTGCGCTCTTTGCCCAAAATAAAAGGTGTTCATCTGCTTTCTCCAATCTTCATTAAATTGCTTCAGTTTAATTCCGGTATGTTTTTTAAAAGAATTTCCAAAGAATAAAAGACCCGCTTTATTTCGATAATTTAAAATTTTTGTAATCGTCGAGTCTCCAAAACGATCTGCAAGATATAAGCTCTTAGAAAAGCCATCGTTGTGAGGATCCGGAATTTTATGCACCGTATTATTAATTACATGAAGCTTGTGTGAAATATCATATCTAAAAGGTCTCCATTTCTCAGTATAATACTCCGCCAAACCTTCAACAACCCACATGGGGACCCCTGAAAACAAGCTATGCATTGTATTTGGTAGCCATTTTGGACCCTTAACTGTGTTAAAATAAACCAAATGTTGAAGCTCATGTGCCAATACGGTTCTCAACCATTTTTCATCACCATTCCACAATGCAGCATCATTCTGATCTACCCAAATAATGGTGTAGTTTGCTGGAACAGCAAACCCATTAAGCACTTCGTCTTCAGTAGTAAAAGTAATATCCAGCCTAGGTAAGTTTGTAATACCCATTTGCTTCATCAAAACAGGCCTAATCTGCTCAGCCATCGACGCACCCCTAACAGCGATTTCACGAATATCATCATGATAATGAACATCAAAATTTTCAGTCTTTATAGTGGACCATCTTAACTCCCCGTGTGACCGATTATTAAATATCCAGGTACCCATCCCATACAAAATCGAATGTACGATAAATGATAAGATCACTATTGAAATTTTTATTTTCATAAAACGGGCACTCCTAGATATTCTAACTCATTAGATAACAACTTGTAATTGCGATAATGAATTGCATGCATACCAATTAAACGAGCTGCATTAACATTATCAATTAGATCATCAATGAAAACGCATTCTCCAGGATTCGCTTGTGAACTTTCTAATAAAAAATCATAAATCTGCTTATCTGGTTTTCTGCACCTAGTATCAAAGGAATATATTGCTCCATCAACTAAACTTGGGAAAATATATTTTTTTTCTATTTCATCTTGAATGTGTTTAGGATTAGTATTCGACAATAACCACGTTGAATGTGACTGGGATAAAATGCCTAAAAGATCCACTGTCTTCTTCTCTTTACCAAGCAATAAAGACCACGCCTTCCAAAAATCTATTTCTTTTAAGCAACATGGCTGAGGCAGAGAATCTCGAAAGGCAAAAAACCATTCTTTATTAGTAAGGTTGCCTTTTTCATACTCGTCATGAGCATCCCAAGGAAATCTGTTCTTTACAACATCAATTTCTATATCAGTTGAATCACTTATATATTGATATGTCTTCTCAGGATGAATATCTAAAAGGACTCCACCAATATCAAATACTATCGTTTTTATCTTTTTACCACTCAAAAGGCCCCTCCAGATACCTCCATAAATAGAGACTCATTGTAGTTCTATGTGGGATCCATTCCTTAGAATGATTCAACATTATTTTCTGATCTATTAAGTTTTTTTTCTTATAAAAAGCAGAATAACCTTTTTGCAAAGCTAAATCAGTAACTGGAAATATATCTGGTCTATTCAATGTAAACATCAAAAACATTTGTACTGTCCACACCCCGACTCCTTTTATAGATGAAATAAGTTCAATAATTGTTTGGTCACTTTTTTGATCCAGAGTTGATATTATTTTAGGGTTGTCTATAAAATAAATAGCCACATTCTTGATGTAATCTGCTTTCATGCGGGATAATCCTACTGATTTAAGTTTTCCTCTTGATATATTTAAAACATCTTTTGGGTCAGGATACTTACCTAATTTGAAAATATTAATAAATCGCTCATGAATTTTTTTTGCAGCTTTCCCGCTTAACTGCTGATATACTATAGACCTCACTATTGATTGGAAATAATTACTTTCCGGGTAGAGGTTTTCGATTGGCGGGTCGTAAAAAAGATCTTGGAGCGTAGAATCTTTTTTCAAAAGGCAATTAACAGAAAAAGAAATATCCAGCATTACTGTTTTCTACATAAATAGATTTGCATATCACTTTCTTGCCCAAATGGCGAAAGATCATAGTCTCCAAATTTATCCTCTATTATAAATCCTTGTTCTTGAAATAAAATATCCATTTCATGTGGGTAAAACATTCTCATACTGTAATTGTATTTTTTAAAACTCATCTTCCCGTTTTTCTCGATATACCAGGTCACCTTATTTATTTGTGACTCTGGATCATAATCATTTGTTTCCAAAATACGACATTGAGAATTTTCAAATTGAAAAAAATCTGTAACAGGATATAACTTATTTTCATCTCTATATAAAAATTCTGGATCGGGAACAAAAATAGATAGTAAAAATTTCCCTTTGGGACTTAAATGATTTAAAACACATCTTAAACAGCTTTTTGCATCCTTGTATGTCAAATTGTGTAAAAAAGAATTAAAACCAATAAAAATAAAATCAAAAGTTGTTTTCAATTTAAATTTTATCATATTTCCAAAAATAAATTTCCCACTATTTTTTAGTTTTTTGTTTGCCATTTCCAAAAAATCTCTGCTTAATTCTAGACCAGTATAGTCAAGTCCTAATTCTAAAATGGGATATGCTAACCTTCCTGTTCCAGAAGCAAGTTCTAAAACTGAACCTCTATTTTGTTTAGCAAAAGTTTTAATTAATTCAAGATCCCATTTATAATTTTGATGTATAGAATCATACAACTGAGGATTGGAATAGATATCCACTAAATATATCTATGAAAATTTTATACTTAACTTAGAACAACCAATTCCTTTGTTGTTTTATTCAATATCTGACAACCTGCACGACCGATAATAACATCATCTTCAATCCTTACCCCACCCCAGCCTGCAAGATAAATACCAGGCTCAATTGTCATTACATTATTTGCTTCTAGAACCTGATCACTTTGTGAACTAAACCGCGGGGAGGTATGAATTTCTAAGCCTAAGCCATGCCCCGTACCATGAGTATAATATTTTCCGTAACCCATATCTGTAATATAATCCCTGGTTGCTGAATCTACAGCTTTACATGGAACCCCTGCTTTTGCAGTATCACATCCTCTTTGTTGAGCTTCTTTTACAATGGAATATATTTCTTTATGCTTTTCTGTCGCCTCACCAACAACTGGTGTCCTTGTCATGTCTGCATGATAACCTGCATATTTTGCAGCTGCATCAATAACAATAAAATCTCCTTTTTTAAATTCTCTATCCGTAGGTATCGCATGAGGAAGTGCACCATTAGGACCTGTAGCAACAATCGGTGAATAAGCTTCTCCTTCTGCATAAGCACGATATTTTGAAACCAAAGTGTTTGCAACTTGTTTTTCTGTATAACCTGGTCTCAGCATAGGTAATATTTCTTCATACACTTTATCGGTAACCTCTACAGCAGTTTTTATACAATCCAATTCATACTCATCTTTTACAGACGCCAAATCTTCAAGAATCATAGATGTACTATTCCAATGAGTGTTCGGGAAAAGGTTTTTCATGTTTTCATATAAAGAATAACTCATATGATCACCTTCAAATGCTATTTTTAAACCATCAGGATTCAACTTGTTATCTTTAATTTGTTTTAAATGAGAATCTACTCCAATGAAACGATCAAAAGATTTCACTTGGGATTTTGATTGTTCAATATATCGACCATCCGTAATAAAATATTGTCCAGCAGGTGTAACTAAACAAGAAGCAGCTGAACCTGTAAATCCAGAGATATACCTTATATTTGTTAAGTTTGTTATTAAGATCCCATCTAACCCTTTTTCGCCTAATACGCTTTTAAGATTTTCCTGTCTTTTTTTATATATTTCCGTAGACACTAATATTTACTCCTTATTTAATTTTTGAACGAGTTCTTCAATAGTTTCTCGTTCTAAAGCAATGTCATTGGGACTTTCACCTTTCTTCTCCAATGCATCTAACACATCTAAAGCTTGAGAAAATAAGCCCTGATTCTTAAGTACTGATACTAATGTAAAGGTAGCTAGCCTTGGACTTACTTTCAAAGGATCAGCATATTCATCAATATTAACAGCTGAAGGAACAACCTTTTGTATAGTAGACTTCTTTTTTTCAGCAGGTTGTATTTTGATTCTTTTCGATTTCAATATCGGCTTTTTTATATTTATATTTTTACTCTTGGCGCCCTCAATTTTTTCAACAAATTCTTTAGCTGTTTGATGAGAAGAATCTAAAAACAATACATGTTTCCAAGATTTGAGGAGTCGACTCTTTGCTCTACCTAATACAGTTTGGATCTCACATAATTGAATTGCTGCTGATAAATGGTCTGAGGCATATAAAAGAATATGTTCTAAAATCTTTTCAGCTTCTTTTAAATTTCCTTCAATTTTTTCTATATTTGCTAAAACAAATAATCCAGCAGGGTTATTCTTATGATGTTTTAGACCAATTTCACATACTTTTCTAGCTCTATTCAATTCATTGTTTTTTAGATACAAATCAGCTAATACGGGAAAAAGAATTGTATCAAAATGGTCAGCAAAATATATTTCTAATTCTATTTGGCTATTTAAATCCATTTCACCTTCTATTTTTATTTACCCAGTTAGTAATATAATCAATTGTTTCTTGAACGGGTGTACCTGGTCCAAAAAGTTTTCCAACTCCAAGTTTTTCCAATCTAATAACATCATTTTTGGGAATTATGCCACCGCCAACCAATAAAATATCTTTTAGTTTGTTCTTTTTCATTTCTTCTAAAACGTCAATAAAAATCGTATTGTGCGCATTATTTAAGCTTGATAACGCAATAACATCTGCATCTTCTTGCAAAGCAGCGATTACAATCATTTCTGGAGTTTGTCTTAATCCTAAATAAATAACCTCCATACCAGAATCACGGTAAGCAGAGGCCAATACTTTAATACCTCTATCATGACCATCAAGACCTGGTTTTGCCATAATGATACGTATTTTTCTTTCCATATTAATTATAAATTAGTCGAGCATATAATTAATTCAAAACTAAGTTTAATTTTTTCATGCTTTGCTATCAATAATAAATGTTGCCGGACCTTGATTAATTAACTCCACATTCATATCTGCACCAAATTCACCAGTTTGGACTTCCACTCCTGTATTTTCTAGATACGATATAAAGTAAGCATATAGTTTTTCCCCAATTAGAGGAGGTGCAGCATTTATAAAACTCGGACGAGATCCCTTTTTTATATTTGCACAAAGAGTAAACTGACTGACTACTAAAATAGAACCTTTAATGTCTTTTATTGACAAATTCATTTTCCCATTTTGATCGTTAAATATTCTAATTGTCTGAATTTTTTTTGCAACATATTCAGCATCTTTTCTTTTATCGCCAATCAAAATTCCTAATAAAACCGTAATACCATATGCAATTTCAGAAATTTTTTCATTATCAATTCTAACGCTTGATGATGAGCACCTTTGAATAACCGCAATCATATATTAACCTATCCACACGTTATCTTTACCATATTTAGATCGGAGAAGAATTAAAAAATTACTAGAAGATGATACTAAAATATTATGTGCTAAAACTTTAAGAGGTTTTGATGAACCTTCATTTGGTAAATGAAAAATCAACTTACAACTCCCTTTATTGTTTTTACAAATGCTCATTAGTTCATCTATATCTTTTGGTTCAGATTTTCCTGAAGGAAACTTTATATTGATTTTTTGAGATAAACGGTGTCGAACTTCTTCAACAGGTATTATTTCAGAGCTGATAATTTTTAAATCAGAAAAATCAGAAGTTTCAGATGGATTCCCTCTTACAAAAACAACGCTTTCTTCTTCAATAAGATGTCCATATGTTGAAAAGCAATCGCTAAAAGTTACTATTTCAGCGTGACCTCCAAGACAATCCATTTCAAAAAAAGCCATTTGCCTGTTTCTTCTATCAAATCTTTTTACAATTCTAGTAATCATACCCCCGATAGTAATAGTATCATTTTTTGAAATTTGATCGCCTTCTTCAAATGATATCGTAGTGAATTCTTCCAAGTCATGTGAGTGCTCTAACAACGGATGTCCAGATACGTATAAACCTAGAACCTCTGCCTCTTTTTTCAAGGCTTCTTTTTCAGACCAGTCTTGAACAGACTGTAAAACTGGGACTTTGATTAAATCACTTTGATCATTTTTTGAGCCAAATAAATTTACTTGATTACGATTTGTTTCACTTTGCATTCGTTGACCATATTTTATTGCTTCATCAACAGCTAGAAATTGCTCTGCTCGAGTACCTTCAACGGAATCAAGGCTACCAGACATTATTAAACTTTCCAACACTCTCTTGTTTACTTTTTGTTGATCTACCCTTGAACACAAATCAAAAATTGTCTCGTAAGGCCCATTTTCTTTACGTTCTGCAATTATCGTCTCAAGAGCCTTTGCTCCCACATTTTTTATAGCATTTAGTCCATATGATATACTTCTGCTATCAATTGGCCTAAAATCTTCAAAAGATATATTAAGGTCTGGCGCTTTTACATCAATTGTCATTTTTTTACATTCATTTATTAAAACTACAACTCGATCAATATTCCTCATTTCACTCGTTAAGTTAGCGCTCATAAATTCAGCCGGATGATGTACCTTTAACCAGGCAGTTTGGTAAGCTACATACGCATAAGCCGTGGAATGACTCTTGTTAAATCCATATTGTGCAAATTTTTCAATAAGACTAAAAATTTCTTTAGCTTTATTCTTTCTTATACCTTTTATTTCTGCTCCATCTATAAATTTTATAGATAATTCTTCCATCAAAGATTTTATTTTTTTCCCCATAGCTCTACGCATTATATCTGCTTCAGCCAATGTAAAACCTGCAACTTCATGTGCTATTTGCATTACTTGCTCTTGATAGACAATTATACCATATGTTTCTTTAAGAATAGGCTCTAATAACTTATGAGGATAGTTAATACTTTTATTTCCATGTTTGCGACTAATAAAACTATCTATGTTTTCCATAGGGCCCGGACGATATAAAGCATTCATTGCTATCAAATCTTCCAAAACTGTGGGCTTTAATTTTTTTAAAAACTCACGCATCCCAGATGACTCAAATTGGAATACACCAATTGTATTCCCTTTCGCAAATAATTCATACACTTTGCCATCTTCAAGTGAAAGTTTTTCTAAGTCTACTTTCCCTCCTTTTAGATTAATTAAAGCAACAGCCTTATCGATAACCGTTAGGTTCCGCAAGCCTAAAAAATCCATTTTTAGTAAACCTAATTCTTCAAGACCTTTCATGTCGTACTGGCTTGTAATATCGTTTGTTGAAGATTTATAAAGGGGTATATAATCAGTTAATTCACTTGGGGCAATTACAACTCCCGCGGCATGGATAGATGCATGCCGATGCATACCTTCTAATACCTTTGAATGATTAATTAACTCTTGAAAATCTCCCTCTGACATCTTTTTTAATTCAGGACTTTTTTCAAGTGCTTTATCAAGAGTTATATTTAATTCATTCGGAATTGCTTTCGCAATTTTATCTACTTCAGAAAAACTGTAGCCCATAACTCGGCCAACATCCCTTACTACTTGCTTGGCTTTCATCTTTCCAAAAGTAATTATTTGTGTGACAGAATTTTCACCGTACTGCTCTTTTATATAATCAATTACCTCCCCTCTTCTTTCAATGCAAAAATCAATATCAATATCTGGCATACTGATACGGTCAGGATTAAGAAATCGTTCAAATAATAAATCGTGCTTTAAAGGATCAATACTTGTAATACCAAGAGCATAAGAGACCAAACTCCCTGCTGCTGATCCTCTACCAGGTCCAACCGGTATTGAGGATTTTTTTGCATATTCTACAAAGTCAGCAGTAATAAGAAAATAGCCCGCAAAGCCCATGTTTTTTATAACATTAAGTTCATGGGACATACGTTTTTTAATTTCAGGAGTAATTTCGCCATAAAGGTTTTGAGCACCTAACTCTGTAATAGACTTCAGGTATTCGTCAGGGTCAGACATGTTTGCTTCTTTAGGTATAGGAAAATTAGGTAAATGGGATTCTCCTATCGGTAGTGTAATATCAATACTATCTGCAATTTTTCTGGTATTCTCAATAGCTCCGGGAAATTCTTTAAAAAGTTTATGCATTTCATCTTGAGTTTTAAAATAAAACTCAGGCGTAGCATACCTTAAACGGTTTGGATCACTTCTTTCCTTGCCTGTTCCTAGGCAAATGTGTATATCATGAGCTTCCCAATGTTCTTTTTTTGCATAGTGAGCATCATTAGTGCAAACTAAAGGGAGATTAAGATCTTGAGAAAGTTTTTTCATATTTTTGAGGTTTTGCTCTTCTTCAGGTATCCCATGGTTTTGTATTTCTAAATAATATCGATCTTGGAATATTTCAGAAAACAATAATGCTTCTTTTTTTGCGCCTTCATAATCCCCTTTCAACATTTTTTCTGGAACGACACCTTTTAGGCAAGCAGACATGCAAATTAGACCTTCACTATATTCACGTAATAAATCCATGTCAATCCTCGGTCTGTAATAAAAACCCTCTAAATAACCCGCCGTAACAAGTTTCATTAAGTTTTTATATCCAGTGAAGTTCTGAGCTAACAAAATTAAATGATTATTCCCCCAGCCGCCATCAGACCGAGTTTTTTTCTCAAATCGGGATCCAACTGCTACATAAATTTCACAACCGATTATAGGTTTTATTCCTGCTTTCTTTGCTTGTTTATAATATGGCAAAACACTAAACATATTGCCATGTTCAGTAAGAGCAACAGCATCCATGTTTAGATCATCAATCGTGTTGACTAATTGATCAATCTTTTGAGCGCCGTCTAACAGACTATAGTCTGAATGATTATGTAAGTGTACAAATTCCGATGTCATTATAAAGATCCTATATATATTGCCAAAAGCCCCATTATCGTACTGAATTTTAATATTTTAGAGCTTAGAATAGCAGATGAAATCGTTGACTTTTTTATAAGCAAAAATACAGCAACTATTAAAGGAATCTCAACGCCAATAACTAAAATAATTAGGTACCAATAGTTATAAGTATTGTTAAAGTATGGGATTAACGCAACTAAACAAACTAGACATGAAAGAAGAGAAATAAGCTTGATAGCACCTATGATTCCATATTGAATAGGATACGTTTTGTATTTAACAGTCTGGTCACCTTCAAAGTCGGCTATGTCTTTAGTTATTTCTCTAATCAAAGTCAAACTAAATGCTAAAAATCCAGGAGTCCACATTGGATAGACATTCCCAAAAACTGTGCCACAAAAAATAAAAGATAAACTAATAATGAAAGATACTGCGATATTCCCAATCAAAGGTTTTGACTTTAAGTGTGTGCTATATATCACCATTAAAGGCATTGAAACTACTATACTAATAAAATACGCGTTAGGTGGCAACTGAAGAGATAAAACTGAACCTACTATAAATAAAAAAAAACTAAATATTAAAGCTTTATTTTTTTTTATATTTTTACTTGGAATTGGCCTTGAAGGACGATTTACTTTATCAATTTCCAAATCTAAAACATCGTTAATAGAATTCGCTCCCGCAGTGTATGTCATGACAACGAAAACTATTAATATGACCATAAATCCTTGATCTAGGCTATCTAATATTGCAGCTGATATTATCATAGCTAAACCAGAGACTAAAACATTCAAAGGCCGAATTAATAAAAAGTAGTTATAGATATCTTTCATTCTTTTAATTAATCAAAAAATATACGTATCAATAAAAATTATGCTTGAGCAATTAAAACTCTGTTGTCTCCATTGAAATCTTTTATCAGTTCTAAATTTCTATAATGTAAATTTTTAAAAATAGAATATACTTTACTAGAATGTTCTCTCCTACCAACTTCAATGACAATCCATCCGTTAATTTTTAACATCTTCTTACCTATCTCTCCAAGCCTACGATAAAAGATTAATCCGTCGCTAAAATCTGTTAGAGCTATGTGAGGTTCAAAGTTTTTTATCTCATCTGAAAGATTTTTCATTTCGTTTTGAGAAACATAAGGTGGGTTAGAAATCAAAAAATCATAAGTTTTACTGGGAATATCCATCAGAATATTCATCTCGTAAAAAAAAACATTTTTCACACTTAGCCTAAATTTATTTTCTTCTGCAATTTTAATAGCGTCTGAAGAAATATCAATTCCAAAGACATTTGCTTTGGATATTTCTAATGCTAAGGTTGAGGCAATACAGCCAGATCCTGTTCCCACATCGATAATATATGGCTTTACTACTAGATTACTTTTATCAATCACTATATCTATTAATCTCTCAGTTTCTTGCCTTGGAATAAGGACTTTAGAGTTAACAATATATCGTCTCCCATAAAATTCACAAGATCCTGTAATATATTGAAGGGGCTCATTATTTTTAACTCGTCTTTTTATCCAACTCCTTAAAACTAAAAGTTGTTTGCTATCCAAAGGCTCTTCAAAACGTAAGTAAATATCCAATTTATTACATTTTAGAAGCGACCTTAAAAGCCACTCAATTTCTAATTTTGGATTAGTGAATTGGTTTTGAGAAAAATATTTTTCTGCCCAGTTGATGATATCGATTATTCTCCAAGTTTTGGACATATACGTAAAAAGATTGAGGTAATATCAATTAGTATTTGCTGACATTAGTTCTTGCTGTTCTGCGATTTTTAATTTTTCTATAAGCTCAGTTAGGTCTCCATCCATAACTTCATGAAGCTTGTAGGAAGTAAAATTAATTCGATGGTCAGTAATTCTTCCTTGAGGGAAATTATAAGTTCTTATTTTTGCAGACCTGTCTCCAGTTGAAACCAAACTTTTTCTTTCTGCCGCTCTTTCCGCCGCTACTTTTTGTTGTTCAGAAGCTAACAGCCTTGCTTTTAAAACTTTTAATGCAGCCGCTCTGTTTTTGTGCTGAGAGGACTCATCTTGACATGTCACAACTAAACCCGTAGGAATATGAGTAATTCTTATTGCAGATTCAGTCTTGTTTACATGCTGACCGCCAGCTCCACTAGCACGATAGGTATCAATTTTTAAATCTCCATCGTTAATATCAATATCTACGTCTTCTGCTTCAGGAAGAACGGCTACAGTTGCTGCAGAAGTATGAACTCGACCACTAGTTTCGGTTTTTGGAACTCGCTGTACTCGGTGAACACCACTTTCATATTTTAACATCCCAAAGGCACCTTTCCCATTGATAGAAACTATAGCTTCTTTAATTCCTCCTATACCCGTATCAGAAGAGTTCATTAATTTATATTCCCAATTCTTTCTTTCAGCATATCTTATATATATTCTATATAAATCCGAAGCAAAAAGAGCCGCTTCATCTCCGCCTGTTCCAGCCCTTATCTCCAAAATTAAATTTTTATCGTCATTAGGATCCTTAGGCAAAAGTAGAATCTTTAATTCCTCCTCTAGCTTAGATTTTTCAATTTCAAGAGCAGGTAATTCTTCACGGACTATTTCAATTAATTCCGCATCGCCTTCATTAAGCATTTCTTTGTCTTCATATATTTGATCAAGAACTGAGATGTATCTTGTTGCGACTTGCACAACTTTTTCTAGAGAGCTGTGCTCTTTTGCTATTGATGATAATTTTTTTTGATCACTTAATACTTCTGGCTTTGTCATTTCTTCAGATAAATAATGATATTTATCAATTATCTCTTGAAGCTTTGTTTTCAACGTTTGAACTCAGTGATATTTAGTAAATTAGAATAAACTTCAGAAGTTTAATTTTTTATGTAAATTTCTTAGTCTATTAGCTTATTCTATTTTTTTTCGTACTTTTTATTAAATTTTTCAATACGACCTGCAGTATCTACTAAGTTTTGCTTACCAGTAAAAAATGGATGAGATTTATTTGAAATTTCAATTTTACATAATGGATATTCTTTTCCATCATCCCATCTTACGACTTCTTTTGTTTCTACTGTAGATTTAGTTAAGAAACTATAATCACAAGATGTATCTTTAAATACAACTAGCCTATAGTTATCTGGATGAACATCTGATTTCACATTTCACTCCTAAGTTTAAATAATTTTTTTTAATGCTTTCTGAATACGCTTAATTCCTTTTTCTATGTTTTGCTTATTAGTTGCATAGGAAAAACGGATATGTCCAGGGGCACCAAACCCATCACCTGGTACAGTAACAACACTAGACGAGCGTAGAATATACTCTGAAATATCAAAAGTATCTTTTAATAACTTACCATCAGCTTCCTTGCCCAAAAACCTGCTGAAATCAGGAAAAGCATAAAACGCACCAGCAGGAGATAGACACGTAACTCCAGGTAGTTGGTTTAATAGCTTAATTATAAGATCTCTTCTTTCTTTAAATAGCTTCAACATATCTTGAACACATTTTTGATCTCCACTTAAAGCTTCAATCCCTGCAAATTGACCTATAGAATTTGCGCAAGAAGTTGCCTGCCCTTGCAATTTAGACATTGCACTAATTAAATCGACTGAACCTGCAGTATACCCAATCCTCCAACCTGTCATTGCATAGGTTTTAGAAAGGCTCATACATGTCAGAACAGTGGCTCCAACTTTATGATCTCTATTAATTTTTTCAGTACTTATGAATTTTTCATTATATACAAGCCTTTCGTAACACTCATCTGAAATAATTATCCAGTTATTTTCTTTCGCGATTTTTAACAAACGCAATGTCGCTTCATTGCTCCAAACCCCGCCTGTTGGATTTGAGGGTGAATTGATAATGATACCTTTTATTTTTTTTGACATTACTTTCTCAAGATCAGTGAAGTCTATTTCGAAGTTATTTTCAGGTATAGTATTAACAAAAACAGGTCGAGCATCAGCTAATCGAACAAATTCTGGAAAAGAGACCCAATAAGGCTTACAAACTAATACCTCATCACCCTTGTCAAAGATAGCTTGACATGCTGTATACAAACTTTGTTTTTCACCATTTGAAACTAAAATATTTTTTATGTTGTACCTTAGATCATTCTCACTTTTAAGTTTATCACAAATTGCTTCTCTAAATTCTATCATCCCAGGACCTGCTGTATACTTAGTGAAACCTTTGTCCATAGCTTTTTTCCCAGCATTAATGATATGCAAAGGTGTATTAAAGTCTGGTTCACCAACAGAAAAATTAACAAGATCAATCCCTTTAGATTTCATTTCTGCCGCTACTGTAGCCATTTCTAAAGTAAACGAAGGTTTTATCTTATTCACTCTATTTGAAAGTTTGTGTATCAAAATTTATGTTGCTTTTTATGATGTTTTTCAGTGTTAAAACGTTGATCGTCTTGAACGTCATTTACCTTTTCAGAGGCGATGATATTGCCATCAACAATAACATCAAAATCTTCGGATAATATTCTTTTTGACTTTGCATAATTTCTATTTTTTTTATAAAAATTTTTTTTAAGTCTTAGACTCTGCTTACTCCTTTGCTTGTGAACCCTTTTATGACTTTTTTCTTTCTTCAAACTCTTTTCCATCGGTTTTTTATCTTTTATTTTTTGCCTTTTTTTGTTTAAGTCGTCAGGTAAAACAAGATCCATATCATCCCTGTCTTCCTTATCTAATTCTTTGTCGAAAACAACAGTGCTTATATCAAATAGACCACTTATTGTCCCGTATCCACGTGTTACTCCATTACCCAGGCCTATGTAATTTGGCAGGATAATATTGGTTTTAAAATTGCCTTTAAATGATTTCCATTTATTGTCATCAATTGATTTTGGATGTAGGTTAGGAACCTCAACTTTTGTATATATTCCTTTTTCAATTGGCACACCCATTTCTTTGGCTAAAAAGATTAGATTGATCCCAAGTAATTTATTTAAATATGAAACTTTTTTCTTAAACGATGTAGCTCTGTATTTTTTGCCTGTTACATGATTTAGAGCAGCCCAAGGTGTTAAAAAGCTATACTCAACTACACTACCTGATAAAGTAAATTGCTGTTTTGATGTTTTTTCTTCAAACTCATTTATTGTAAAAGTAATATTACCGAAATCTAACTCTTTTATTTTATCAGGGATTGAGAGAACTGGTTCTACCCCCTCTTTAATTCCAATGATATAAATTTGTTCATTCAAAATTTTAACTTGCACCCTGGGATAAGAAAATTTTTTCCGATAAGTCCCATCCAACATAGGGGTAATTGGTTCACTCGCATGCTTTTTTATAAAGACTCCTTTCACCTGATATGGGGTTTTTCGAACTGGTTTGTCTGTACTAAGCCTTAAAACGGCGGTCTTTATATCCGGAAATATTTCATTCATTTTAAAATAAAAGTTTTAGAAAATCATTGACTCATTGTATCTAAAAATTCCGCATTGGTCCTAGTTCTTTTCATCCTATCTTGTATAAAAGACATAGCTTCGTCTACTTTCATATCATTTAATAGTTTTCTTAATACCCACATTCTTCCCAATTCTTTTCTTCCAAGTAGCAATTCTTCTTTCCTCGTTCCTGATTTTATAATATCAAAAGCGGGGTATACTCTGCGATCACTTAATTTCCGATCAAGAACCAACTCCATATTACCCGTACCTTTAAATTCTTCGAAAATAACCTCATCTGCTCTACTCCCTGTATCGATAAGGGCTGTAGATACTATAGTTAAACTTCCTCCTTCTTCTGTGTTTCTTGCTGCACCGAAAAATTGTTTTGGTTTTTTTAAAGCATTAAAATCTACTCCACCTGAAAGTATTTTCCCGCTATGAGGGATTACAGCGTTATGTGCACGAGCTAATCTTGTTATGCTATCAAGAAGTATCACAACATCTTGTCCGTATTCAACCATTCTCTTTGCTTTTTGTAGAACCATATCAGCAACAGAAACATGACGTTCTGGGGGTTCATCAAAAGTCGAACTAATTACTTCAGCATCAACATTTCTTTTCATGTCTGTAACCTCTTCAGGCCTTTCATCAATTAACAAAACAATTCTTTTTGTCTCGGGATGGTTTTCACTAATAGCATTGGCTAATTTTTGCATTAAAACAGTTTTACCAGTTTTTGGTTGAGCAACAATTAAACCTCGTTGGCCTTTTCCAATTGGAGAAACTAGATCCATAATTCTCATTGATAAATCTTGTATTTTCGTCTCAAGATTAAATTTTTCTTCGGGGTATAAAGGCGTGAAATTATCAAACAAAATTATTTCATTAAGTTTATTAATTTTTTCTTCATTAATCGTCTCAACTTTCAATAAAGCATAAAAGCGTTCTTTAGATTTAGGAGGTCTAATTTGGCCTGAAATTAAATGGCCAGTTTTCAAGTTAAACCTTTTTATTTGGGATGGACTTACGTAAATATCATCTGGTCCAGGCATATAATTAAAGTCAGGCGAACGAAGAAATCCATATCCATCCTGCATGACTTCTAAAACACCTCTTGCAGAGAAAGAGCCATCATTTTTTGCATTAGCTTCTAAAATTTTAATAATCAAAGCTTGTCTATTTAATCCCGCTATACCACCATCAATATTTAACTTTTGTGCTAATTTCGATAGCTCTCGAATATTTAAGGATTGCAATTCATTTAGATCCATAAATTTAAAACCTATAAGTAAATTAAGGAGTACATTATAAAAAGACGTCGAGGGAAATCCGAGTCATTGTGAAATTACGTTAAATATAATAGTTGTCAAAAGGTATTTCAAAGGCCTGAAAAACTTCTTCTGCAATGTAATGCGAGCCAAATATTAGCCCTATAGAAGAATTGTTTTTGACTATGTTTTTAAGTATTTCCGACCCATTTTTTATAGAACTGACTTGATTACATTTAATATTGATCCCATCTAATTCCTTTTTTAAAATACTAGATTTAAGCAAGAGGCCCATTTGATCCTCAGAAATAAATAGGGTCTTAAAGTTTTGTATAATTAAAGTTTTCAAAGATGTTAATTCTTTATCTTTTTTTAAGGACAATAGACCATAGATATCTTTTCCTGGATATAACTCTTTTAATGTTTGAAGTGTCTTTTCCATTCCTTTTTCATTATGAGAAACGTCATAAAAAATTCTTTGTCCAATTTTCTGCATCCTGCCTGGCCAAAATACTCTTCCTAATGATTTGTAAATAATATCATACTTTATTTTTGGATCGAATTGGTTTACCACATCAATCGCTAAAGCAGCGTTACGAGCTTGATGTGAACCAAAAAGCGGAATCGTATAATCTTGATTTTTATAGGTAAATTGAGTGCCTTCAGAGTTAATACTTATATTTTTTGGAATTTTTGAAATTTTTATTTCTGCGTTATGAGTAATTGCTTTTTTTTGAAAAACATCCAAAATATTGCTCTCCTGCTGATAAACAAACAGAGGAGTTTTTTCTTTAATAATCCCCGATTTTTCTTTTGCTATTTGTTCAATACTGTCACCTAAAATTTCAGTGTGATCCATAGAGATCGAAGTAATCACAGAAATAACCGGGCTTATTACATTCGTAGCGTCTAGACGGCCTCCTAGTCCTGTTTCTACAACAGCAATATCTACTTTTTTTTTACTAAAGTAATCAAATGCCATTACTGTTGTAACTTCAAAAAAAGTTGATCCTATTTTATTTATTTCTTTAAATGTATTATCTAAAAAAGAAACAATTTCCTGATCAGAAATAGGCAACCCATCTACCCTTATACGTTCATTAAAATTAAATAAATGAGGCGAGGTGTATATGCCAACTTTATAACCACTCTCTCTTAAAATTCTTTCAATGTATGCACAGGTTGATCCTTTTCCATTCGTGCCAGCCACATGTATCGTCAAAAACTTTTCATGTGGATTATCAAAAAATTTTAACAAGTTTTTGGTATGCTCGAGACCAAGCTTTATTCCACGTCTTTGAAGAGAAAAAAGAGAATTTAAATAATTTTTAATTTTATAGGTCAATTTGAATTGCCTGCTCTGTTTTTTTAAAACAAAAACTACTAGCAATATCATCAAACAAGGATGGAGCATCAGTTACATAACATTTTATCTTCCCATTATCACCAGATGAAAACCCATTGGTTTTTTCAAGAGTTAGAGTAACATTTTTTACAACCGCATCACCCGAGTCTACCAAATTCACTTTCGCTCCTAGAGTTTTACTAATAGTTCTTTTTAACAAAGGATAATGCGTACAACCAAGGATCACGGTATCAACTCCCTCCTGTTTTATTTTAGCAAGATAATGTGCTGCTATTTGCATAGGAATTTTTCCTTCAATCCACCCTTCTTCGGCCAAGGGGACAAATAGTGGACATGCTTGACTAACTACTAAGGTTCCAGGTTTAGCAGCTTTTATCCTTTTCTCATATTCATTAGATCGAATTGTAGCGGAAGTCCCCAAAACTGCGATTCTATTATTCTTGCTCATCAAAATTCCTCGATTTACACCAGATTCAATTACTCCAATAATAGGAATTGAAAAAATCGAACTTAAATATTTCAGAGCTAAAGCAGATGCGGTATTGCAAGCTACAATAATTATTTTACAATCCTTTTTATTGAGCCAAGTGATGATTTCTTCTGAATATTGCTGTATACGACTTTTACTTTTATTTCCATAAGGAACTCTTGCTGTATCTCCAACGTAGTAAATAGTCTCGTTGGGTAAGCTTTTTGCTAAAGCATCAACAACAGTGAGACCTCCAATTCCCGAATCAAATACTCCAATGGGTCGATTATCCATCTTTCACTCTTTAACTAGCAATTTTTCTCGTGATGATTTAAAACTTTTTATAGCATAATAGATTGCTTCAGCTATTTTCTGTTTATGCCTACTTTGTTTTAACATTTTTTCTTCGGCTGGGTTTGATAAAAAACCTACCTCTACCAGAGCATTAGGCATTGAAGCTCCAATTAACACATAAAACCCTGCTTGCTTAACACCTCGGTTAGGAGTATCAAGTTTTTTATCAAGTTCTATTTGGATAATTGATGCTAAATCTTCACTTTCTTTCATAAACATACTTTGTGCCATAGTTGCCATAATTAAATTTTCTCCGCTAAGATTTTCATACTGGTCAGTTACCTCTTCTAACTTTATCACTGAGTTTTCCCTTGATGCAACGTCTATAGCATCTTCACTTTTACCTGGACGAAGAAGATAAGTCTCAAAACCTTGAATTTTTCTGTTTCGATTTGCATTCGCATGAATACTCACAAACAATTTCCCATTAACATCATTGGCGATTTTTGTTCTATCTAAAAGAGGTATAAAAACATCTTCATCTCTAGTGTAAACTACTCTGATTCCAGATTTTTCTAACAAACTTCCAGTTCGCTTTACAATATCAAGTGCCACATCCTTTTCTTTCGTCCCAAACTTTCCTATTGCACCTGGGTCTTTTCCCCCATGGCCTGCATCTAAAACAACAGTATCCAGACGCCATCTTGCTTTGGCCTGTTCAACGTATTTATCACGTTGAGCAATTGGGGTGCGTAACGTAATAATTATCTCATTCGGATTCAAACTTTGAAACCATTCATGACTTAGTACTTTTGAGCCAAGTTTAAGAGCCACTTGAGCAGTAGACCCTATCTGATCTGACTCAATCTGTCTAACTACTCCTCTAGTAACCCCTAAGTTGATATTTGCAGTGTCAATAACACCGCCTGAAATAGTTAAATAATACCAACCATGTTTATTTATGAAAGAACTTATCCCGTTTTCAGCAAAAGGCTTTTTTGTCCCCAGCCTAATTATTGTCCCATTAGACTTAACGTCAATTTCAATATTCACAATGTCATACTTTATTACATTTATTTCTAATATTTCTCTTAATGGGTCAAAACTAACTTCAGGCATTATTGAAGATTTTAAAATATTGAAAAAGTCACTTGCTGGTATGTAGAGATCATTGTTCGTAACACTAACTGTCTTTGTCATTTGAAAAATCTTTTCATCAATAATAATAAAACTACTATAACCAGAAATTTTTATTTTACTACCAGCAATATATAAGACTAGTTTTTTCCTTTCCGCATTCTCATATATTTTTGAAGATAAAGATGAAGATAAATCCTTTGCCGATATAAATAAGGTTTTGCCACTTTCAATAGTTTTTATTTCTGATTCTGTACTAACACGGCGATTAAAAACATGTATGTCACCTACTAACAATGAAGATAAAGTTATTATAAAAAGTATTAATCGCATTTATAGGATATTGTTTTTACTCTTGAAATATGATTAGCTCTCATATTAGCTGAAAATTGAATTATTAGGCTCAAAACAAAAGCGCCCCAAAAATTAATTTTTGGGGCGCTATTTGAGATCTCACATTAAATTTATTTTTTTTCGTACCACATTACTAAAATTGCCAGTGATAAAATTCCGGCAAAACCAGCGTCACCAAACTGAGACATTATACGTCCTAAGCCTGCAATAACTCCAAAATAATCATCAAAAAGAATTCCAACAATAATGCCGATCACGACTAGGGTTTTGGCTAGATCCGTAAGTTGGCTCAGCCATTCGTTAACCTGTTGCATGCCTTTTAGCATATTTTCCTCCTGTTTTCAGGAAAAGGTTGATTACAAAACAATCTGCTTACCTTAACCCATAGTTATTATGCTAGAAACGAGAGAAAAACCAATAAAGCAAGTAAACCAGCAAACCCACCATCTAAAAATGTGTTTACAAGATCTACGATGCCGCCAATAGGATCAAAACCCGTGGAATAAATAATGTTTACAAAGACAAACAATACAATAAGTGCTTTAATAACACCTACTACACCTGATGCTGCATTTTGTACGGTTGAAGTTACATCAGCCATGCCAATACCTCCTTGGTTTGGTTTCTTTATTAATGTTAGTACCCAGTGTAATAACATTAATTGCGAAAAAAAGACTAACAGATAAGCAATGCGCTATTGTAATTCTAAACGTTAATCTATTTTGCCAACCGAATTTACTAAAAATGTTGTTATCAACAATATTTATATTTACAAAATACTTTCAATATGTAAAATATGTTCCATTGCTTTCTCATATACTACTCTTGGTGAAATAGATTCAATACATAGCTTGCATAACCTCCAATGATCTCGATCATGGTTGCATATTTTTTTAGGCTTAATAACTTTACCAAATTTATTTTTTGGTTTTGTTAAACTTGGATCTTGCGATCCAAACAAAGAAATCACTGGAATACCAATATAACTTGCTAAATGACCCGCCATTGAATCAAGTGCAATAAGACACTTTTGGTTATTTATATAATCACAAAAACTAACTAGGCTTCCTTCAAAATATTGCAATTCTAAACCTTCAACTTTTAATTTCTGAATAAGGTTTGACAAGTCATTAGTTATTACGATACTTACTTTAAATTTTGTACTAAGTAAACGAGCCAGCTCTATCCAATGAGAATCAGGCCAAGACCTTGCTGAGTCTGAAGCACCTGGATGCAACACAACACAACCATCCTTTGTAGAGTGATATCTACTTTTTTTATCGCTACTGAATCGGCATCCAAATTTTTTGATTAATTTCAATGCCCTTTTATATTGGTGAACATTTTGATCCATAACGAAGGTGTTGGTATAAAAATATTCTCCCCCTGTTGTATCATACCCAAAACTAACCTTTGGATGTGTGTTCCATAAAAACCATGAATTCCTTATATCTCCCTTAAAGTCAATGGCCAAATCAATACCCAATGAACGAAAGCCTTTAGCGACGTTCCTAATTTTATACCACTCTAAAAAAGACCATCCCCAATTTGTCCAAGGTACAGATACACCAATGATCTTATCAGCTAACTTTAAATACTCTGCTAGCTCTTTTACAGATTTATTACAAATTAAAATTATTTTTGCATTTGGGAAATGAAACTTAATTGATCTTAGGATAGGCGCAATAATAATTACATCCCCTATTCGGTGATATTCTGTAACTAATATCGTTTTTACATCTATTAATTGAATATCGTATTTTTTCCGAAAAAAGTTAAAAAACATAAAATACGGAGTTATGAAAATGCTAAATAATTTTGCCCAAAAAATGTAGCTCGACTTATAGATCATACAGTTAAGATTTTAACCCTATTAAAGAATAATATTTATACAATTCATCAGCAACCTTATCAA
>CACKSF010000019.1 GCA_902602795.1 uncultured Fidelibacterota bacterium | reverse complement strand
GTATCCTAGCAGCAGCTACTTTTTTAATATCATTTATTGTATACTTTGATACTATGGCTCCAAGTGTTTCTTATTGGGACTGTGGAGAATTTATAGCAGTATCCTATACTTTAGGTGTGCCTCATCCACCAGGTAGTCCTTTATTTCTTTTGCTTGGAAGGATCGCCTCGATGATGCCAATTAGTGAAGATATAGCATTTAGAGTAAATCTTTTATCCCCTCTTGTCAGCGCTTTTGCGGTTTTATTTTTATATTTTATAATTGTGCAGTTTGTGAATCATTGGCGAGGTAAAATTAATTCGAACACTGATGCTTTGATTGCATTTGGAGCGGGTATTGTAGGATCCCTTACATTTGCTTTTACCGATAGCCATTGGTTTAATGCTGTTGAGGCAGAGGTTTATGCCTTTAGTACATTTTTTACGGCTATAGTTGTTTGGCTTGCACTTTTATGGAGCGAAAAAGCTGACGAAGAGGGTAATGAAAGGTATATATTAATAATTTCATATATGATAGGTTTGGCAACGGGCTTACACCTTCTCAACTTACTTACTATACCTTTTGTAGCACTTCTGATCTACTTTCGAAAATTTAAATTCGAATGGACCTCCTTTGGAATTTTAGTTGCCCTAACAGGTCTAGTTTTTTTTATTATCCATAATGTTATTATAAAAGGTATGCCTAAGATAGCCGATGCGATTGGAGTATCACTTACAGGAATTTTAATTATAGCAATTTTTACGGGTATGGTGTGGGCAATATTAAATCATAAACAATTGATATCAATTGTTTTAACATCAATGGTATTAATACTTATTGGATATTCAACGTATGCTCTTATATTTATTCGTTCTAATCAAGATCCAGGGATTGATGAAAATGATCCAGAAACTGTAGAGGCTTTTATATCATATCTTGAAAGAGAGCAGTATGGTGATGTAGGAATGTTTCCTAGAAGATTTAAAGGTATCAAACCTATGCATGAGGTAGTTGGATATCCGGAAGGTCCAGGAAGGCAATTTTCAGCATCTCAGGAAAGTGATTATAGAAGTCATCAATCCAATAAACAGTGGAAGTTTTTTTGGGATTACCAGATTAGAAAGATGTATAATAGATATTTTTTATGGCAATTTGCTGGAAGAGGTCCCTCATCAGATCCAGGCGTAATTTCAATGGGTGCAAATAATAGAGAAGATGGAATAGATTTAACTCAGTTTGGATTTCCGTTAGCTTTTATACTAGGAATTATTGGGATGCTATACCACGGTTACCGTGATGAGAAAATGGCATTTTCCGTGATGGCACTATTTATAATGACCGGCTATGCAATAATTTTATATCTTAATCAAGACAATCCTCAACCCAGAGAGCGAGATTATTCGTATGTTGGTAGTTTTTTTGCATTTTCTATTTGGATTGGAATAGGTACGGCTGCAATTAGTGAATGGATTAGTCAAAAGTTAGAGAATAAGAACTTGTCTAAAAGATTAATAGTTATAGTTATCGTTTTGCAAATCTTATTTATTCCAACGGTTATGGCTCGAGCTAATTATCATTCCCATAATAGATCCGGGAATTTTGTTGCTTGGGATTACAGTTATAACCTCTTGCAATCTTGTGGTCCAAATGGAATCATTTTTACGAATGGTGATAATGATACTTTCCCACTTTGGTATTTACAAGAAGTTGAGAAGCTTAGAACGGATGTTGCAGTTGTCAATTTGAGTTTGTTAAATACTCCGTGGTATATCAAACAGTGGAGAGATAAGAGATCCAAAGATACAAAGTTTATTAATTATAGTGATAAAGCTATTGATAAGTTAACCTCCACTCTTCAACAATGGGAAACAAGACTTGTCCAAGTTCCTGTTTACAATGACCCTCAGAATGAAAAGGGATATATTGAGTGGGAGATGAAGCCGACCTATGCTGGGCAAGCTCTACGTGTTCAAGATATGATGATTATGAAAATCATTAGTGATGCGGCATGGAGAATACCAATATATTTTGCTGTAACTGTTTCTCAGCAAAATCGAATTGGTTTAGATCAGTATTTGGATATGCAAGGTCTTACATTTCAATTAAAAAGTCATAAAACAAAGCCAGTTGATACAGAAAAAATGTATGAAAACCTTATGACTAGAATAGGACCAGATTCTTGGTCAACAAATTTTGCTCATAACGAATTTTATAAATATGAAGATAAAAGTGTCTCAAGAGATATTGACCAAAATAGAAATTATGTAAATTGGTCGAAAGGATATCAACCAGGATATATGTTCCGAAATCTCGGTAATGAAGAGGTCTATTATAATAAACAAACAAAACGATTACTTCAAAATTATCGAAGTGCTTATATGCAATTAGCTGTAACCTATTATATGGAATATCAAAGAAAAGATAGAAAGGGAAAAGAAAGCCATGAGCCTAGGCTGAAAGAATTAAAAAATAAAATCATTCAGGTTTTAGATAGAATGGAGGAAAACATACCTGCACATGTAATCCCAATTCAATCTGAAGATTTACATTATCAAATTGCTAGAATATATGGAGATCTGGAAGAAAAAGAGGCGATGCGTTCTATTTTAGAAACTCTAGTTAATCATACAAATAGTAGGCCTCTTAATAGAGTTGAATATGCGAATACATTTTTTAAAGAACTTGATGACACTGAAAAATCTCTGCAAATCCTCGAAAATATGCGTTCTGATTATTTGAGAAAAGAAAGCATGCTCAAAACTAGGGGATTTAGTAAAAAAACTGTAAAAAAGGGTGAGTGGGGTAGATGGCAAAAAGCTTATCCAGAAATTGTCTCATCTCTGGTTTTTATTTATAGAGAAACCAATCAATTAATTGAAGCTGAATCAATTTTATCCGAATGGGTTTCTCGAAACCCAAGTGATGGTAATGCGAAAAAAATATTGGAAGAGGTTCGCTCCGGCGGATAAAATAATAATTCGGTATGACCGAATATAATGTAAGAGTTTCAATAATTATTCCCCACTGGAATGGTATTGATATATTATCAGAGTGCCTATTATCTCTTTTTAAATCCAAGCATGATTCTTATGAAATTATAGTGGTAGACAATGCATCAACCGATGGTTCACAATCATGGGTGAAAAATAAATATCCTCAAGTCAAACTAGTTGAGAATGAGAAAAATTATGGCTATGCAGGTGGGTGTAATCTTGGAGCGTTGGAGGCAAAAGGTGATTATCTTGTTTTTCTAAATAACGATACAATCCAAGATCTAGATTGGATACAAAAATTAGAAAATTTTATAAAAAAAGACAATATGATTGCTGCTGTCCAACCTAAAGTTCTAAACTACTTTAATAAAAATATTTTTGATTATGCTGGAGGTTCAGGTGGACATATGGATCGATTTTGTTTTCCATATGCTAGAGGAAGAATTTTTTCCAAGCAAGAGAAAGATATCGGCCAATATAATGATCCAAAACAATGTTTTTGGTCTTCAGGAACTGCTTTTATGGTAAGGAAAAAGTTGTTCTTTGAAGCTGGACAATTTGATGAATCCTTTTTTTCTCATATGGAAGAAATAGATTTATGCTGGCGTCTTCAGGCGATGGGTTTTCAAATTTGGGTAGAACCTAGTGCTGTAGTCTATCATAAAAATGCTTTATCAATGCCAATGCATAGTCATAAAAAGTATTATCTTAATCATCGTAATTCTTTGCTAATGCTTTTTGGAAATTACTCATTTAAAAATACTTTAATTTTAGGATCAGGGAGAATAGTATTCGAATTAATCGCTTTTGGATATTCTATACTAAACCTTAATTGGAAACACGCCTCTGCGATAATTAGATCTTTATTTTATATACTTTTCCATGTAAATGTTATTTTAAGAAAGCGATATAAGTTTAAAAAAAATCGACGAAAAGAAGACAAAGATATAATGAAAAACATGTTAAGAAATTCTATTGTAATTAATTACTATCTAAAAAGGGTGCAAGTCTATTCAGAAATAGATTCGATAGATTCTTGATAAAACTCCATTCTGTCAGGGTCTAAGCTTTTCATGTCTTTTAATAGATCTACCTGGCCAAGTTTCATAAGAATATTTGCAATTTTTTCGGAGTTTATTTTTAAAAAATATTGAGTATGACTATCTCTTCCTACGTCTTGGAATGATTCTTCAAGGCCATCTAGCATAATATTTAATTCCTGTATTACTTCATCTATATTACCATCTCTAAGTAAATCTAAAGATAAGTACCAAGCAAGTCTTGCTTTGCGAAGTCCCATATTACGATTAAGATTATCTACTAAAGTTATGCGTGAACCCCATCCTTTTTTATAGTCCGAAGAAGAACCGCGTAATGCTATGTCACGAGATAGTTCAAGGGAGCTATTCCCTCCATTGAACTCATATGTGTCAATTTCTCCTGCTAATATTAAGTGAGCATAATAAGCTAAAAAACCGGTAATTGGTTCGAATAATACTGGGTCATAATATAAACTACTTCCAGAATTGTAAAAAAATTGAACGCTTTTATCAAAATATCTCAAATCAGCTCCATTAGAAAATAGGGCTTGGCAATTATAAATTGATTCATTTCCTTTTTGTGTAACACCCTCAAAAACAATTTGAACATATAGATTGATGTCAAGGTCGCTATAATTATCATCCCAAACAGTATTTAGAAAGAAATTTTGGACATCGTTTTTTAAATTAATAATTTCATGCTTTTCATCACTCCTTAGTAATCTATCATCGATAGTGACATCTGCAGAAAAAAATTGACCGAAAAGAATATTTATATAAAAAATTGATATTAAAAAAGATGCGACTACTTTTAGCATAATAGGAAATTGAGAAAAACATGGTGACTTTACAAGGTGTTTGTTTTTGGTATAAAAAGTAATTTACAGAATGAAAAATATCAAAAACTTAATAGACTTAGATAAGTATAAATATGCAAAGTCTATTCTATCTACAGCAGGTAGTTTAGGTGAAAACGAAAACCTAGAAGTATATGTAGTTGGTGGTTTTGTTCGTGATTTGTTAATGGAGGAACCGTTAAATGATATCGATTTAATGGTAGTAGGTGATGGCATTGGTTTTGCAAAAAAGCTAGCTAGTAAGCTTGGACAAAAAAAGATTGTTCCTTTCATCAAATTTGGAACTGCTATTATTCCAAATAAAAAAATGAATATTGAAGTCGCAACAGCTAGAACTGAATTGTATTCACAAAATTCTAGAAAACCAACAGAAGTTATTTACACTAGCCTTAAGGGCGACTTGTCTCGAAGAGATTTTACTATCAATGCTATGGCAATGAATATTCTTCCTAATAAATTTGGAGATTTAACTGATCCATATAATGGTAAGGAAGATATTAAAAGTAAGGTTCTTAAAACTCCCCTAGATCCAGATGAAACGTTTGCTGAAGATCCCTTGAGAATGATGAGGGCTGCATACTTTTCTTCAAAATTACAATTCAAGCTCAGTCAACCCTTAATTAATTCAATGAAAAAGACCTCATCGAGAATTGAAATTGTGTCTGCAGAACGAATTCGTGATGAGTTTATTAAAATATTAAAAACAGAAAAACCTTCAATTGGTATAATAGTTCTACAAAAAGCGGGTTTGCTGAAGTATGTTTTCCCAGAAATTGATACGATGTACGGTATGGATCAAACATCTGAATGGCATCACAAAGATATTTTCGCACATACGATACAAGTAGTAGATAATGCTGCAAAATTATCAAATAAAATGGAAATTCGATTTGCTGCTTTGGTGCATGATATTGCTAAGCCAAAAACTAGAAGAATCGATAAAAAAAAGGGGTACACCTTTCATGGGCATGATGCAGTTGGGGAGAGAATGATTAATGAGGTGGCAAGGAGGATGAAGCTGCCAAATGTTTTAAAATTTTATTTAAAAAAATTGACACTATTACATCTAAGGCCTATTGCTTTAGTTAAAGATATTGTAACAGATTCGGCTGTGAGAAGACTGATGGTTGCGGCTGGAGATGATTTAGAAGATTTGATGATCTTATGCCGTGCTGATATAACTACAAAAAATCCTAAAAGAGTCAAAAAATATTTAAAAAATTTTGATAAAGTAGAGCAAAAAATGAATAGCATTTTTGAAAAGGATTCTATTAAATCTTTCCAATCTCCCGTTAGAGGGAAAGAGATTATGAAAGTATGTAATATCAATGAGGGGCCAAATGTCGGAAAAATTAAAAAAAGGATTGAAGAGGCAATCTTAAATGGAGATATACAAAATACTCATCAAGAAGCCTTAGCATTTTTAATGAAAATAAAAGGTAATAACTAGAGAATACTAAATTAAATTTTAACTATAATTAAGTATTGCAGAATTTTAATTTACTATCAAAAAGATTGAAAATTTTATTTACAAGAAAAACATTGCCTCTTTTTGTCGCTTTTTCAGTGAGCATATTTGGACAAAATTATAGCTTAAGTGATTGTATTCAAACCGCATTAAATCAGAAAAAGACAGTTCTTTCTGCGAGTCTAGAAGTTCTATCAGCCGAGAAGGGTGTTAAGGCTTCGTTTAGTGGAGTTTTGCCATCTGTTCAAGCATTAACAAATGTTTCACAAACACGTTTTCCTGCAAGAGAAGTCATTGGATATGATTTGAGTAGCCTTGCAGATATTAACTTTTTGGATCCACAAATACCTTCGGATACTACAGTTTCAAATAGTTTTAGTAATTTGTCGGCAGGTTTATCATTGAACCAATTAATATATGATGGGGGAAGATCAGTAACTCAAATTCAACAGGCGAAAACGAATTTAGATATTGCACATTATAACCAAAGGTTAATAAAAACAAATGTGATTCAAAAAGTTATTCAGTCGTATTACAACCTTTTGCAATCGCAGAAGCTATACGATGTTTCAAAAAAGAATTTAGAAATGTCGGAAAGCCAGGTTGACCTTGTGGAAAAGCAATTTGAGTTAGGCGTTGTTAAAAAAACGGATCTTTTGAAAGCAAATGTGGCAAATGGACAAGCTCGTGTTGATGTATTGAATAAAAAAGTGAATTATGAAAATAGTAGAAGGGTTTTGTTCAATGATATGGGTTTACAAGACTTTGGACAAGAAATTATTGCCGTAGATGGTGAATGGGTTGCTCCTGTTATACCTACAAAAACTGAAATTTTAAAATCTTTGAAAAACAACAATCCTTCTATAGCTATTTCAAAAAAGCAAATTAAAGTTCTAGATTTATCTTATAAGTTAGCAAAAGGGTTAAGGAAGCCGTTTATAAATACTTCTATCAATTATTCTGCAAATGGTGAAAACTCAAAAGAACTAATTGACTCTTTCCAAAATGATTGGTCATTAGGATTAAATATATCATTTAGTGTTCCTGTTTATTCTGGAAATAGTCTATCGATCCAACAGCAACAGACATTATTATCCAAACAGCAGTCTGAATATTCATATACTACTCTTTTAAATGACTTACGTGTTCAGGCCGAATTAATTCGTGAAACTTTGACAAATTACACAGAAATAATTCCAATCAATCAAGACATTGTTGTTTCTGCTGAGGAGGATTTGAAACTTGTCACAAAGCGGTATAGCCTTGGGTCTGCAACAATATTAGAAGTATTAGATGCCCAGGTATCATTAATGCGCTCGAAATCATCTCTTATTAATATCATCCATGATGCTAGAATTCAGGAAGCAAGTTTAAATGCAATCCTAGGTGTTTTGGATGGCAAATACCAATAGAAGAAAATAATATGTTTAAAATAATGAAGAAGAAAAAAGTCTGGATTCCTTTATTAATAATTTTGAGTTTGGTGGCTTGGTTTTTCATAAAAAGATCAGGGTCGGATGACACGATATCTGTTAATGCTGAGAGGGTAGAATTAAGAACGATCATACAAAAAATAAACGCAAGTGGGAAAATTCAGCCTGAGGAATCAGTTCAAATTACCTCAACAATAACTGGATGGATAACAGAAATTACTGTAATGGAAGGAGATACTGTTGAGCCGGGTCAACATCTGATAAGTATAGATGAAAAACAAATAAGGCCTCGTTATAATAATGCCCTCTCTCAAGTAAAGTCATCTGAGGCTAATTTAAAAAAGGTAAAAGCTCAAATGGAGAGAACAAAAACTTTATTTTCGCAAAAATTAATTTCGCAACAAGAACAAGAACAGGTAGAGGCTTCTTTTCAGATTGCTCTTAGTCAGTCAGAGCAGGCAAATGCAAACTTATTATCAGCAGAGGATGAGCTTTCAAAAACTCGTCTAACAGCACCTAAATATGGAATTGTTACAAGTATTACAAAAGAAGAAGGAGAGATGGCCGTTGGAGGAATGTTTAATCCAGGTGTTTTAATGACGGTTGCTGATTTAAGTAGAATGGAAGTTGAGGTGGATGTGAATGAAAATGATGTAGTAAATATTGCAATAGGGGATACAACAGAAATTGAAATAGATGCTTATCCAGACACTATATTTTTTGGAGTTGTAAGCGAAATTGCTCACACAGCTCAGTCGATGAATATGGGATCCCAGCAACAGGTAACAAATTTCAAAGTAAAAGTTAGGATGATTACGGTTCCGGATAGGATTCGACCTGGTATGAGTAGCACAGTAAATATTATCACAGAAACAATTAAAGATGCTTTATCTATTCCTATTCAGGCTCTTACTTCGAGATCTGATGACTATAATGACATAGATAAATCTAACAAAGAACAAAAAAAGGAATTAGAAAATGAGGATGCTCCTTTTAAAAAAGTAAAGCAGGTGGATGTGGTCTTTACCCTAGAAGATAAATTTAAAGGAGAGGAAGCTGAGGAAGGTAAAAAATATGTGATGGTTACGCCTGTTAAAGTTGGGATTTCTGGAGAAAACTATTACGAAGTGCGATCGGGGTTAGAAAAAGAAAAAATGATTGTAATTGGTGGCTATAAAGCCTTAAGTAAATTGCTTAATCATGGGGATTTAGTAAAAATTAGAGATTAAAAAAATAATCTTAATATTAAAATAGGGTTAATTATTAAAAAGATGGGATTATTTTGAGTTTAATTGCACTTAATAATATTTACAAGATCTATAATGTGGGGGGTGAAGAGGTAAGAGCCTTAGATGGAATTAATTTAAAGATTGATGAAAATGAATATTTAGCAATTATGGGACCCTCAGGTTCAGGAAAATCTACCTTGATGAATATGGTTGGCTGCTTGGATACGCCTTCTTCAGGAGTCTATCAATTTGAAGGTGAAATGGTACAGGAAATGGATGATGATCAGCTTGCTTCTATACGAAATCGTAAGATAGGATTTGTGTTTCAAACATTTAATTTATTGCCTAAAGCAACTGCGCAACAGAATGTTGAAATTCCTCTTGTTTATGGTAATATTAGAAAAGCTGAAAGAATAAAAATGGCTTCTAAAGCTTTAGAGGATGTGGGTCTCAAAGATCGGATGCACCATAAGCCAAATGAATTATCGGGTGGGCAACGACAAAGAGTAGCCATTGCGCGTGCATTGGTAAATAACCCCTCTATCATATTAGCCGATGAGCCTACAGGAAATTTAGATTCAAAAAGTGGACATGAAATTATGGGTATTCTCAATCAATTACACCAACAAGGGAACACAATTATTTTGGTTACGCATGAAGACGATATTGCTCAAAACGCAAACCGAATTATTAGATTGTACGATGGAAAGATAACAGAAGATTTAAACACCAAGAAAAATTAATGCTATTACTCTTTGAAAATTTTTTTATTTCTTTATCCGCTGTTTTTGCAAACAAAACTAGATCGATACTTACGGCTCTCGGTATTATTATTGGTGTGTTCTCCGTTACAATGATGGGAACACTTATTTCAGGGCTAGATAAAACATTTGAGAGCAGTATGTCTATGTTAGGAAGGGATATATTGTACATAAGTCGTTATGAATGGTTTGGTGATATGGAGTGGTGGGAAGTAAGGAATCGACCTCGGATGAGGACAGAGTATGTTCAGAAAGTAAAACAAAGGTCAAAATATGCCCTTGCGGTAGCGCCGGTTATGCAAAGAGGAGCATCACTTTCTTACGGTGAAAAAGAAACTAGAACAGAAATATTTGGTACAAATGAAGACTACATGAAAACCATAACAGCAAATATTGTTGAAGGTAGATTTTTCTCACAAAATGAAGATAGATCTGGGTCTAGAGTTACTATAATTGGATTCGGAATAAAAGAAGCATTTTTTGGAGAAAAAGATCCGATAGGAAAGTATATTAAAATTGACAATGAAAAGTTTCGAGTGATTGGAGTTTTAGAAAAGCAAGGAAAATTTTTAGGGCTATTCAGTACAGATAAACAAGCAATTCTTCCTATTGGTGCATACAATAGAGTTTTTTCAAAACGAGGTTGGATGCGGTTAAGTGTTAAAATTCCAGAGCAGAAAATTGAAGAGGGTTTAGATGAGATTTATTCTGTAATGAGACATATACGTGGTTTGAAACCAAATCAAAAAAATGATTTTGCTATTAATCAAACAAAGGCATTTGAAAAAAATTACAATATGTTAAAGATTGCCATTGGTGGAACGGGAACATTTATTACTCTTTTATCTCTTATTGTAGGTGGTATTGGAGTAATGAATATTATGTTTGTTTCTGTAAAAGAAAGAACAAGAGAGATTGGCGTACGTAAAGCTATTGGAGCAACAAAAGGAATGATTTTAGGGCAATTTCTAATGGAAGCAATTTCGATTTGTTTAATAGCAGGATTATTGGGATTAATGATATCTTATGTTTTTAGTATCCTTCTAAACCAAGTTTTTCCATCTACTTTGGATATGCGGTTGGCAGGCTTTTCAATTTTCATTAGCATCCTTGTAGGCGTCATCTCAGGTATTATACCATCCTATAGAGCTGCAAATCTTGACCCAATAGATGCTCTTAGGTACGAATAAGATGGCTTCAAGAAGTGTTAAAAATGTTATAAAAGAAAGTTTTTGGATGGCAATTGATGCTATCCGTGAGAACAAGCTACGGTCTAGTCTCACTTTGTTAGGTATTAGTATTGGTGTTTTTTCAGTTATTGGTGTTATGACAGCTATTCGAACTCTTGAGTCGTCTGTTAACTCAGGACTCAATGTCTTTGCAACAAATACCTTTGTTATTCAGAAGTACCCAGAAATAGAGTTTGGTGATAGACGGGGGAAGTATCGTAATCGAAAAAACATAACAATTGATCAATACAAAAAATTAAAAAGCCAAGCCAAAATACCACTATTGATTAGCCCTGGAGATGGTTCATGGACACGAAATGTAAAATACAGAGAAAAAGAAGTCAAAAATGGAGTGAGTATTGTGGGAGGTGATAATGGAACAATACGTTTTTACAACACATATATTTCAGATGGTCGAAATTTTGTTTTAGACGATATCCATTATTCAAAAAATGTTTGTGTGATTGGAATGGATGTTGTGGACCAATTATTTCCTTTTGAGGATCCTATTGGCAAGAAAATAAAGATAGATGGACTAAATTATTTTGTTATTGGAATCACAGAAAGGCAAGGAGAAGCCTTTGGGGAGAGTAAAGATAATTTTATTGCAATCCCAATTTCAACCTTCGCTGAAAAATTTTCAGATAAATGGAGTAGTATACGAATACATGTTGAATCACCCTCAGAAGAGCTCTATAATAAAACTATGGATGAAGTCATTGGACTTCTTCGCTCTATTAGAAAGGTTCCTCCTTTAGAAGAAAATGACTTTGAGATTGTTTCTAATTCAGAAATGATTGAACAGTTGTCTGGGTTCACGAATGGCATAAAGCTTTTTTCTCTTTGTGTAAGTGTTATTGCTTTAGTGGTTGCTGGCATAGGTATAATGAACATAATGCTAGTTTCTGTTACTGAGCGTATAAAAGAAATAGGTATACGAAAAGCGATTGGAGCGACCAAAAAAGATATTTTAACTCAATTTCTAATGGAAGCAATTTTCCTGAGCGAATTTGGTGGAATTGTTGGAATTATAATGGGTGTTGCAGGTGGGAATATGGTTGCAGTTATTTTTAATATTCCTGCAGTTATACCGATAGATTGGGCAGTTATTGGATTAGTAGTTTGTTCTGCTATAGGTATCGGATTTGGGATTTATCCAGCATGGCGAGCAGCACAATTAGATCCCATTGAATCTTTAAGATTTGAATAAAGAATATATTTATTAAACATATCTCTCTGTCCTTTTAATCCGAGTATCGGTAATTTTTCTACCAATATGAATATTGGAATAATACCAGCACGTCTTAATTCAAAACGTTTTCCTAAAAAAATATTAACGCCATTAAATGGTAAGCCGATGGTAGCAAATACCGTTGAGAGGTCTTTGATGGCAAAAAATTTAGATAGGGTAATTCTTGCAATTGACTCTGAAGAGACAAAAAAAGCTTTAAGAGGTTTTGATTTTGATATTGTAATGACTTCTAAAGATCATACTTCTGGTACAGATCGTATTGCGGAAGTTGTTCAGAAAATAGAAGAAGCTAAGATCATAATAAATATCCAAGGTGATGAACCAATGGTTGATCCAAAAATTATTGATTCTCTAATAAATAAACTCGAAAGCCCTTCTGTAAATTTTGCTACAATAATTAGTAAAAATTTAAGTGCATCTGATATTTTAAATCCTAATGTTGTTAAGGCTTTTATAAATGAAAGAGAGGAAATAATTGAATTTAAACGAAATATTTTTGATTTTCAGATTGGTGGTGCTTATCGGCATGTTGGTTTATACGGATATACCAGGGATACGCTTATGAAGTTTACTAGTCTTTCGCCATCTGAAAATGAATTATCCGAAAAGTTAGAGCAGTTAAGAGCGATTAATAATGGCATCAAAATACATGCTCTAATTGAAGATTATGATAGTATATCAATCGATACAGAACAAGATCTAGAAAATCTTATTAGATTATTAAATTCCGAATCGGAGTAACAACCAGCTAATGAAAACAAAAATAATTAAAAATAGTAAAACGAAGTATATTTTTGTACTTGGTGGTGTTATGTCGGGTTTAGGTAAAGGCATTGCTGCTTCCTCTATTGGATATTTGTTGAAACAAGCAGGAGTTAGAGTAACTATTCTTAAGCTTGATCCATATTTAAATGTGGATCCTGGTACTATGAACCCATATCAACACGGTGAAGTTTTTGTTTTGGACGATGGTTCTGAAACAGATTTAGACTTAGGACACTATGAACGTTTTATAGATGTCAATATGACTAAAAATAATAATGCGACAGCTGGGCAAGTTTACAGTAGAGTTTTAGAAAGAGAGCGGAAAGGTGAATATTTAGGCGATACTGTTCAGGTAATTCCGCATGTAACGGATGAGATAAAAAATAGAATTTACTCGGTGAATCTTCAAAATAACTATGATGTTATTATATGTGAAGTTGGAGGAACTGTTGGTGATATTGAGAGTCTTCCTTTTATGGAATCTATAAGACAACTATCTCTTGAAGTTGGCTATCATAATCATATGTTAGTACATGTTACGCTACTTCCTTTTGTTAAGGCAAGTGGTGAATTAAAATCTAAACCTACTCAACACTCAGTAATGAAGTTAAGGGAGATAGGACTCTCACCTGATATGATACTGTGTAGATCTGAACTTCCAATTGAACAATCGGTTAGAGATAAAATTGCACTCTTCTGTAATGTCCCTCCAAATCATGTAATTGAGGGTCGAGATGTTTCCAGTATTTATGAAGTTCCTTTAACAATTTATAAACAAAATGCGGGTAGATTAATAAAGGATCGGTTAAAAATAAAAAAAACTCCTCAACTTGGGACTTTAAAAAAGTTTATTAAGAACTATAAAAATCCCAAGAATGAAGTTTTAATAGCAATGTGTGGTAAATATATAGAGCTAATTGATTCCTACAAAAGTGTAATGGAAGCTTTTGTCCATGCAGGAGTAGAGAATAATGCTAGAGTAAATATTAAATGGATTCAAACTGAAAAAATTAAAAACCTCAAAGATGTTAAAAAAGTTTTCTCAAATGTAAATGGTGTATTAATATTGCCTGGTTTTGGTTCTCGTGGTTCTGAAGGGAAGATAAAGATTGTAAAATATTCTCGTGAAAACAAAGTCCCATTTCTTGGTATATGTTTAGGCTTACAGTGTGCTGTTATCGAATTCGCGCGTAATGTTTGTAAAATGAAAGGCGCTAATTCAACCGAGTTTAATTCTAAGACTCAATATCCAGTTATTGATTTGATGGAATCTCAACGCGCTATAAAAATAAAAGGAGGTACAATGAGGCTGGGGGCTTATAACTGTGAAATAAAAGTAGGTACTAAGGCATATTCTGCATACAGAAAAAAGAAAATTTCAGAGAGGCATAGACACAGGTATGAAGTCAATAATAGGTATAAAAAAACACTTGAAAAAAATGGTTTGATTTTTTCCGGAATCAATAAAGAATTAAACGTGATAGAAACCATAGAGGTGAAGAACCATCCTTGGTTTATAGGAAGTCAATTTCATCCTGAATTAAAAAGTAGAATTAATAAAGCACATCCATTATTTAGAGAATTTATTAGAGCAGCAGTGAAAAATTCCTTATGAAAGAAATTGTAATTAATAATGTTTCTTTTGGAGGGGAATCTATGGGGTTAATCTTAGGTCCTTGTGTAATTGAAAGTAGGGATCACTCCTTAGTAATGGCAGAATCTATTTATAAAATAACAAATCGTCTCGGATTTAAAGTTGTTTTCAAAAGTTCATTTGATAAAGCAAATAGGTCATCAATTTCATCATTTAGAGGTTTAGGTATTGAGGAAGGACTTACAATTCTTAGTGAAGTTAAAAAAGAAATAGGATGCCCTATAATTACAGATATTCATGAACCTTCCCAAGCAAAAATGGTCTCTGAAGTTGTAGATGTTATACAGATACCTGCCTTTTTATGTCGCCAAACAGATTTATTAGCTGCGGCTGCAAAAACAGGTAAAACTGTAAATGTAAAAAAAGGTCAATTTTTAGCACCTTGGGATATGAAAAACGTGGTAGATAAACTGTTAGAACATCAATGCAAAAAAATAATGCTTACAGATAGAGGAACACAATTTGGTTACAATAATTTAATTGCAGATATGCGATCAATTCCGATTATGAAAGATTTTGGCTATCCAGTTATTTTTGATGCTACTCATAGTGCGCAGCTTCCTGGAGGAGATAGGCTGACATCTTCAGGGATGCGCGCTATGATACCCACGCTTGCTAAATCAGCAGTGGCAGCTGGTTGTGATGGAATTTTCATGGAGGTTCATAATGACATAAATAATGCAAAGTCAGATGCCGCAACTCAATGGCCATTGTCAGATCTTGAACATTTACTGCTTAAAATAAAACACATTCGCGAGGCCATAATTTGAATCTCAAAATAAAAAAAATAAAAATGATTATTTCAGATATTGATGGGGTTTGGACTGATGGATCTTTCTATAAGGGTACGGATGGTCAAGAATTCAAGAAATTCAATGTTAATGATGGAGTAGGTATTGCAATGGCAAAAGCCGCCGGATATAAAATTGCATTAATATCTGGAAGATATTCTCCCGCAACTGAATACCGTGCAAAAGAATTAAATATTGAAGATGTTTATAATGGAGGTTTAAATAAAATTATTGCTTATGAAGAGTTAAAAATAAAATATAATCTTTTTGATTCTGAAATAGCATATGTTGGTGATGACCTTATTGATATTCCTGTTATGGAAAAAGTAGGTGCTCCAATAGCAGTGGCAAACGCTATAACGGCTGTTAAAGAAATTTCAACATACACTACAAAAACAGCTGGTGGCTACGGAGCTTTTCGTGAATCAGTTTCCTGGATAATTGACCAACAGGGAAGAATGGATGATGTTTTGAAAACTATGAAGGAAAGAATTCTGAAAAGCTAATATTATGAAATGTTGTATATTTTTTTCTGCCATGCTTTTAGTCTATTCATGTAGTGAAGAAAGAACTAGTGATTTGCCTTCAAGTGAAGGACTACCAGATCAAGAAAGTTGGGGAGTTACTATAATTATGACTCATGAAGGTCTTACAAGAGCTAAGGTAAAATCGGGGCATTTAAAAAAATATAATGAAGAGGAACACATAATTTTAGATCAAAATGTTGTTGTTGATTTTTTTGATTTACAAGAAAACCATACATCAACCCTTTTTTCTGATAAATCCGAAATAAATGAAAAATCTAATGATATGTTAGCTATAGGTAATGTCATTGCGAAGTCAGATAGTGGCATCACACTTTTTACAGAAAGATTACAATGGATTGCAGAGGATGAAAAATTATTTACTAAAGATAGTATAATGATTACGACCCATGATAAAGACACTTTGTTTGGTAAAGGTTTTGAGTCAAATGCAGACCTTGAAAATTGGAGAATTCTAAATCCATCAGGAGTAACTGGGAGTGAAATTTATTGAGGCATCGACATAATAGATTGCGGGCTGAAGGTTTAGAAAAAATATATGGGAAACGTTTAGTAGTTAAAGGAGTTGATTTCTCAGTAGATAGAGGTGAGATTGTAGGCTTACTCGGACCAAATGGCGCTGGTAAAACAACATCATTCTACATGATAACAGGTATGATAAATCCAAACAAAGGTCATGTATTTTTAGATCATTTAGATATTACTAGTGATCCAATGTATAAAAGAGCAAGAAAAGGCATTGGATATCTTGCACAAGAGCCATCTATTTTTGGAAAGCTTACAGTTGCAGAAAATTTAGAATTAGTATTGCAAATGAGGAATGACTTGAGTGCGAAAGATCAAAAAGAGAAAGCAAAAGATCTTCTTGAAGATTTTTCAGTCTTTCACCTTTCCAACAGTAAAGGTAATGCTTTATCTGGAGGAGAGCGCCGTAGGGTAGAAATAGCGAGAAGCTTATGTATGGACCCAGATTTTATTTTGCTAGATGAGCCTTTTGCTGGAGTTGATCCAATAGCGGTTGAGGAAATCCAAGAGATTGTTCATAGTCTTAAAGAAAAAGATATAGGTGTATTAATTACTGACCACAATGTTAGAGAAACGCTTTCAATAACTGATCGCTCTTATTTGCTCTTTGACGGACAAATTTTAAAATCTGGAACTTCTGAATATCTGGCGAGGGATGAAGAAGCTAAGAGACTTTACCTTGGTGAAAACTTTAAATTAGATTGATGTCCACAACACTAAAACAAATTCAATCGCAAAAACAGAAGCTTGCACCAAAACAAGTTTTAAATGCGAGGTTATTGCAATTAAATGTTGTAAACCTTGAGCATACGATTCTAAAAGAGCTTGAGCAAAATCCCACTTTGGAACAATTAGACCCGGTTGAAGATGAGAATGTTGATTTAGAAAAAGATAATCCTATTGAGGACATGGATGTATCATTAGAAGATATGTACAGTAATGAATCTAATTATTACCTTAGTGAACAGAAAAAAGAAATCCCTATACCAGACCAGAGTACTTTTTCAGAAAACCTTATAGAACAGATTCAACATATTAATCTAGAGGGAAATGAGTATGAAATAGCAGAAGAAATTATTTGGAATATAAACGAACGTGGATATTTAGACACGGATCTAATTTTAATAGCAGATCGTTATAATTTACTTGAGGATGAGATTACACCAATCCTTCATAAAGTTCAAAGATTGGAGCCTAAAGGAATTGGATCCAGAAGTTTAAAAGAGTGTTTAATGATCCAACTAGAAGATCAAAAACCTTGTTTATCATATACAATATTAGATCAATCATTTGATGATTTTATGCATAAAAGATACGATAAAATAAAAGATAGGTATAAGTGTTCAAATGATGAATTACACAAAGTTGTTGAAATAATTTCCAATTTAAACCCTCGCCCTGGTGAAGGATATAGAGATAAATTTCAGACTGTAATTCCGGATTTAATTGTTAGAGAGGATGGTGATGACTGGGTAATTACTACAAATGATTCTGGCTTGCCAGAATTAAGAGTAAGCCGTTTTTATAAAGATCAGGTTAAAAATAATGAATTTAAAGGGGAAGCAAAAAAGTTTATTAAGGAAAAAATAAATTCCGCGCAGTGGTTCATAGAGGCAGTTCGACAAAGAAGAGTAACGATGGTGAATGTAATGTATTCAATAATTAAATTTCAACCTGAATGGTTTGCTGGAGATATGGAGTTTTTAAGACCTCTTAGATTGCAAGAAATTGCGGACAGTATCAACATGGATATTTCTACTATAAGTAGATCAACTAGGGGTAAATTTGCAGATACTCCATATGGTATTTTTGAATTAAAGCATTTTTTCACAGATTCCATTAAATTGTCTGATGGCTCGGTGATTAGTACATTTATTATTAAACGAGTTTTAGAAAATATTATTCAATCAGAAAATAAAGATTCTCCATATAGTGATGATATATTAGTTCAAAAACTTAGTGAGAAGGGATATTTTTTGGCTAGAAGAACTATCGCAAAATATCGTGATCAACTGGGATATCCTGTTGCGCGATTAAGGAAGAAAATTTAAATAGGAGGTTATTATGGCAACTAGACGTATAATGGTAGGGGATCAAGAGGTTCAGATACCTGATTTTAATTTCAAAATTACACCTGTTTTAGTTGGGCTTATTGTGCTTTGGCTTGGAACCGGTATTTATATTGTTGGTCCAGATGAAGTAGGTGTTGTCCGTACTTTCGGGAAGTTTACAAGAGTTGTACAGTCTGGATTAAATTGGAAGTTTCCCGCTCCCATTGAGACTGTAGATACTCCAAAAGTAACAGAAGTTAAAAGAATTGAAATAGGCTTTCGCACATTAAAAAATGGGCAGTACAGGACAGTAGAAAAAGAAAGTCTAATGCTAACAGGAGACGAAAATATTGTAGATGCTGAAATGATAGTTCAGTATAAGATTAAAGATCCAGTTGCGTATTTATTTAGGATTGTTGGTCCTGAATTAACAGTTCGTGAAGCTGCAGAGGCAAGTTTAAGAACAGTTGTCGGTAGGAATAAAATCGATGAAACTCTTACAACTGGGAAGTTTACTATTCAAGAAGAGACAAAAACTCAGTTGCAATCAATACTAGACATATACAACTCAGGTATTCATGTAGTTGCAGTGCAATTACAAGATGTATCTCCTCCTAAGGAAGTAATAGGAGCATTTAAAGATGTTGCCTCTGCAAAAGAGGATAAAAATAGAATGATAAACCAAGCAGAAGGGTATCGAAACGATATCATTCCAAAAGCACGAGGAGAAGCAGAAGCAATGATCCGTGATGCCGAAGGATTCAAAGAGTCTCGAGTAAAAAGGTCGGAAGGTGATGCGGCAAAGTTTACAACTATATTAAAAGAATATAGAAAAGCAAAGAGTATTACAGAAAAAAGGTTGTACCTTGAAACAATGGAAAAAGTATTACCGGATATTGAAAAAATCGTTGTACCTGATAAAAATAGCGGGAATATGCTAAATCTTTTAAATCTAAATACGGGCAAGAACGCAGGAGGAAAGAAACAATGAAAAATTTATCGATAGCATTAATTTTTATTATCTTATTCTTTGGTTTATCTACTATTATTATAGTAGATGAAACAGAGCAGATTGTTATATTACAATTTGGGAAACCAGTCCGGACTTTGAAAGAACCGGGCTTAAATTGGAAACTTCCAGCTCCTCTTCAGACTTCAAATTCTTTTGAAAAAAGATTATTAGAATATGATGTTCCTCCAGAAGAAATTTTGAGCCGGGATAAAAAGTCTCTCATCATAGACAACTATGTAAGGTGGAGAATTACAGATCCTTTACTATTCCTGCAAACAGTAGCTGCTATACCTACGGCGAAAACAAGATTAGATGATATCGTCTACTCAGAACTCAGGCAAGAGTTAGGGACCCATGATATGGTTGAAATCATTACTGAAGCGCGTGAGCTTATTATGGAAAAAGTTACCACTGCAAGTAATGAAGAAACGAGTAAATATGGTATTGAGGTAATTGATGTGCGCATCCGAAGAGTTGATTTACCACAAGAGAATGAAGCTTCTATCTATGCTAGAATGGAAGCTGAAAGAAAGCGGCAGGCAAACAAATTTAGATCAGAAGGAGAAGAGGAAGCGCAGAAAATTAGAGCGGCTACTGATCGCGATAAAACAGTTATACTTGCAGAGGCTTACAAAACAGCACAACAAATTCGAGGTGAGGGAGAAGCAAGGGCTTTAGATATTTATGCATCTTCTTTTTCAAAAGACCCTAAGTTTTATGAGTTTATTAGGACATTAGAAACCTTTGAAAAGGTTATAGATAATAAAACTACGCTTGTTCTGCCTGGGGATTCTAAATTATTTAAATCATTAGTTCAGTAAGCTTTATGAAAGAAATAAGAGCTACTACTATTTTAGGAGTACGTCATAAAGGTAAGGTTGCGATGGCTGGTGATGGACAAATTACTTTTGGTGATATGTCGTTTAAACAAAAAGCGGTTAAAGTACGTGAATTTAAACACACTCAAAATAAAGTTTTGGGTGGATTTGCAGGAGCGGCTGCGGACGCGCTTACATTGTTTGAAAAATTTGAGCAAAAACTAGAGCAATATGAAGGTGATTTAAAAAGAGCTACCGTTGAATTAGCAAAAGATTGGAGAATGGATAAGATGCTAAGGCACCTTGATGCTATGCTGGTAGTGATGGATATAAAAAACAGTTTTATCATTGCTGGAGATGGTAATGTTATTGAACCAGATTCTCAAATTGTATCTATAGGTTCAGGTGGTGGTTACGCGCAAGCTGCTGCGACTGCATTTTTAAAATCTTCAACGTTTTCAGCCAAAAAGATTGCACAAGAAGCATTGAAAATTGCATCTGGACTTTGTATTTATACGAATGACTCAATATCGGTAATAGAAATCACATGAAAGAAATGACTCCAAAGCAAATCGTTAAACAACTAGATAAGTATATTATTGGCCAAACTAGCGCTAAAAAATCAGTCGCTATAGCTCTTAGAAATAGATGGAGAAGGCAACAAGTAGAAGGAAAGTTGAGAGAAGAGATTATGCCTAATAATATAATTATGATTGGATCAACAGGAGTAGGAAAAACTGAAATTGCTCGTAGATTGGCATCTCTTGCAAATGCCCCATTTATTAAAGTTGAAGCAAGTAAGTTTACGGAAGTAGGATATGTAGGTAGAGATGTTGAGTCTATTGTTAGGGATTTAATGGACACTGCTGTATCCATGGTCGCTAAAGAAAAAGAAAATGAAGTCGTAGAAGTTGCAGAGCGATTGGCAAATGAAAGAATTATAGATATTCTTTATCCCGAGGGTAATAAAGAAGATGCAAATTTATCAAAAGAAATGAAAGATCGACATGAAAGAACTAGAAATAGAATTAGAAAGAAATTAGAAAATGGAGAATTTGAAAATAAAATTATTGAAATAGAAATAGCAGATGAAACTACAATAGGAATGCAGGTATTCGGACCTGCTGGGATGGAAGATATTGGAATGAATATAAAAGATATGCTTTCAGGAGCATTGCCTAAATCCAAGCGAACTAAAAAAATGCCTGTGGAAGATGCTAGAGAAGTTTTAATTGAAAATGAGTCTTCAAAATTAATTGATCAAGATGAAGTCTATAGATTGGCAAGAGGTAGAACTGAAAATAATGGAATTGTATTTTTAGATGAAATTGATAAGGTCGTAGGTAGTAATGGCGGGTCTGGCCCTGATGTAAGCAGGGAAGGTGTGCAACGAGATTTATTGCCAATTGTAGAAGGAAGTAATGTAAATACAAAATATGGTGTTGTGTCTACGGATCATATTTTGTTTATTGCTGCAGGTGCTTTTCATGTAAGCGCTCCTTCAGACATGATACCCGAACTTCAAGGTCGTTTCCCAATTCGTGTAGAGCTAGAGAAACTAACAACCGAGGATTTCGTAAAAATACTTACTCATCCACAATCAGCATTAATTAAGCAATATACAGCTTTGCTTAGTGCAGAAGATGTAGAGTTAGAATTTAATTCTGCTGCTATAAGAGCAGTTGCAGAATTAGCTTCAAGTGTAAATAATAAAATGGAAAATATTGGGGCTAGGAGACTCCACACAATCATGTCCACGTTGCTTGAGCAGCCCCTTTTTGAACATCCAAAGCGGGGTCAGAAAAAAATTAAAATTACTGCTAAGGTTGTTAAAGAATCATTGGCTGGAATATTAGAAGACCCGGATCTAAGTCGATATATATTATAAGGGACCTAATGACAAAACACTTTTTACACCTTGCCGACTATACAGCTGATGAGATTTTGGGTTTACTAAACCTTGCGAAAGAATTAAAAGTAAAATTTCATAAAAAAGAAAAATATAAGCCGTTTAAGGATCGTTCACTCGCTATGATTTTTGCTAAACCTTCTGCCAGAACAAGAGTTTCATTCGAGACAGGTTTTGAATGGATGGGGGGGAATGCTTTATTTCTCGGTCCAAATGATATTGGGATTGGAAAGCGTGAAGCTATTAAAGATATATCTCGTTTATTTGCAAGGTATAATGATATGATTATGGCTAGACTTTTTGATCACAAACATATTTTAGAATTGGCAGAATACTCTAATGTCCCTGTAATAAATGGACTCACAGATTATAACCACCCTTGTCAAATTTTAGCTGATATCTTAACAGTGTTGGAGCACAGAGAAAGCTTAAAAGACCTTAAGATCGTCTATATGGGAGATGGCAATAATATTGTCCATTCTTGGTTGCAGCTGGCTTCTATACTTCCTATGCATTTTGTTTGTTGTAATCCTTCCGGATTTGATCCAGATGAAAAAACTGTTCAGATGGTCTATGGTTCACAAATTTCAACATTTGAATCCTCTCATGATCCAAATTCAGCTGTCAAGGACGCAGATGTGATTTATACTGATGTTTGGGCATCGATGGGACAAAAAAAAGAAGAGGAGGAAAGAGAAAAAATATTTGCTGATTTCCAAGTAACTATGGAGCTACTGGAAAGAACCGGAAAAGAAACACTGTTCATGCATTGCCTTCCTGCTGAAAGGGGAAGAGAAGTCACAGATGAGGTAATGGAATCAAAAAATTCAATAGTTTTTGATGAAGCTGAAAATCGAATGCACGCACAAAATGCTGTTATGGTATATCTACAAGGGAGTTAATTTTAATCAGTTCTTCTTTTTTTAAATATTCTATCCGGTAAGTTTATATTTATTTTATATTCTGAATAATTGACTAAAATAGATCCTTTTATCACATCACTATTAGCACTTAGATTATTGGTATTCATTAGAGTTTTTACATCTTTTTTTAACCATCCAGCTAATCGAGCATCTTTAATAAAGTATTCTACTTTTGATTCCTTAGGCAAATAAAACATTTCTTCATATAGATTATAATTGTTTGTTATTTCAAATAATTTTACAGTATCAATGCGACTGGTTACAGTATTTATTAGCCATTTACTCGTGTCAATTACTACATCGACAAGGGGATCAAAGGTTAATTTAGCATATTCGCTTGGAAATTGAGCTTTGAGGCTATCAGGGATTAAGGTACCAGTAATTGTTATACAATGTTTTTCTTTGTTAGAGAGATTAGTATTTAATCTGAGATTTTTTAAGTTGTCAAAATTATCTTTAGGTGATGTAAAAATACCTGTATTTGGTAATATTCCAAACCCTTTAGTATCTGCTTTAAATTTATTAGGATGCTTATAATATACTTTATAAGTCTTTTTAGGCATTCTTATGCCAGGAACGTTAAGTCGAACACTCATTTTTGCTTGGAAGTCTTTTACCTTTTGAAATTGATAATTTGTTTTATAGATAAATCGATTAATTATTTTGTCGTCGGATTTTGCATCAAAATGGAAAATAGTAAAAGCAATTATGATCATGAATTTTTTCATTAATCTGTAATATCCTTTTTGATAAAATGGTTGAAGGCCAATCCTAAAAACAATATTGTCCAAATAAAGCATATAATTATTAATCTTAATATTGCATCATAAGGTATTGGATCATGGAAGGCGCTTAGATAGGAGTTTATGTAACCTGTAAATAAATAAGGATTAATAATTTCGAAAAATTCAATTGGTATAATGGAGATCGCAGTTCCAACAAAAACAGTACTAATAGTGATAATAATAGGAGTAACGCTATTTTTTGAAATGGTTGATATATAAAAACACAAAGAAGAAACGGTTAACATAACCACTGTTGAGGTTAAGAATGCAATGAAAAATCGAATAAGTGCATCACTTTCTGATAAAAATAGTAAACCCATATGAAAAACAGCTAGTTCTCCAGTCCCAAGCCAAGCTACACTAATTAGAAGAGAATAACCAACAAAAAACCCCATCAATAATATTGTATATAAGTAAACAATTATTAATTTACTTATAAGTATTTTCGATCTTGAAACAGGTCGAGAAAGATATAGCCTGAAAGTACCTTTTGAGTATTCTCCTGATACAATATCGGCAGCAATAATTGTGGATAGAAACGGCATATGAGTAATTAATACAGCTATGATAATGTACGTAGCAAGATATCCATTTATTAAAGAACCTACGAAAAAAAAAGAATCAGATAATTGCCCATAGATGCTTTTTTCTAACATGTTTCCACCACTATCAATCGCTCCAACTATGAACGGGATTAAAATCCCAATTAGTATAAAACCAATATAGGTACGTCTTCGGTAGAAAATTTTTTGAAATTCATTAAAAATTAAAAATTTAATCATTTGAAAAGATCCGCAAGATTTGGTTCTTTTGCAATAGACCTTATTTCTAAGTTTTTTGGTAATAATTGATTTACTGAACGAACGTCCAGCTCTGTTTTTATTGTTAGCTTTTCTTTCTCAACACTTTTTATTTTACAGGAACTTGACTCTGTAAAATATTTTATTATTGATTCTATTTCTTTACTTCGGATTACAATTTCTTGACTTTGATCTATAAGGTATTCAATGGAACTACTATGGATTAATTTTCCTTCCTTAAGTATCACAACATCTGAACATAACTCTTCTACATCATTTAAAATATGGGTACTAACACAAATGGTTTTTCCTTTGCTATGTAATTTTAAAATTGTCTTATTCATTTCTCTAATACCCAAAGGGTCAAGCCCATTGTTTGGTTCATCTAAAAAAAGTATATCAGGATCATGGAGAATAGCCTGAGCAATTCCTAGCCTTTGCTTCATTCCATAGGAAAAATCTCCCACTTTCTTATCAGCATCATCTACTAGGTCAACATCGTTTAATACATTGTTGATTGATTGATTACTGGATTTAGATAATTTAGCTAATAAGGATAGATTTTGGCGTGCAGATAGATATTCATAAAATGTAGGATTTTCAATCAAGAATCCACATTTTTTTAAGAAATGTTCTTGATTTAATTTGATATCTTGATTTTCATAGAGTATTTCTCCATTCCATTCAATAATTAAACCAGAAAGAATACGCATTAAAGTTGATTTTCCACTACCATTAGGACCTAATAATCCAAAAATAGAGTTTTTTGGAATTGAGAAAGAGAGGTTGTTTAAAGCCGTTGAGTCTCCAAAATTTTTTATAATGTTATTTAATTTAATTAAATCATTATTTTTCATTTGAGGTCCATAATTTCAAGAACTCCATGACCTTTATAGGTGGTATCATCTATAGATATATTTAAATCACTATCAAAACGAGTGTAATGAGGATCGATGGATGAGAACTTGGATCCTATTTTTAATATAGGTAATACCCAACTTAAATATGTAGGCAGCGGAGCTCTTTTAAACATATCTGCATTATCAATAATATCTTTACCTTCGATAGTTATTTTTTCTCCATCTGTAGTAATCATATCTAGTTTAGAGAAAAGAGGTTCATTTTTT
>CACKSF010000018.1 GCA_902602795.1 uncultured Fidelibacterota bacterium | reverse complement strand
CATCCATCCCTAAAAATTTCATTTTTATTTTCTTTATGATAGCCTTTGGTTACATATGGTCCCTTCAAACATAGCTCGCCATCCTTTTCTAACTTTAATTTAATTCCTGGTAAAATTTTACCTACTGAATTATTGACATAATCATTTGGAGGAGTCATTGTTATCCCACCAGTAGCCTCTGTCATACCATAGCCACTTAAAAGATTAATTCCGTTTGATTGGAAAAATAAAAAAGTGTCTGGGTCTAAAAATCCAGCTGCGGAAAGCCCCCATTTTAAATTGCCTCCTGTAATTTCGTGTAGTCTCTTCTTAATAATTTTCTCACTATCAGAATCTAAATCTAATTCATTTTGTAGCATTTCATATATTTGTACCCAACGTTTTGGAATACTGATAAAGATCGTTGGTTTTGCAATTTTAAAATCATTTAGAAGTGAGTTAAATGCTGGAGATTCTGCAAAGCAATAACTAGAACCCCAAAAAATACTTCCTAACATTTCAAAATATCTTCCAAAGGTGTGAAAAAGTGGTAAATATGCTAAAAAAATATCCTCAGAATTTAACTTTGGTAGTGCTAATGCTCTGGCAAACCTCTTACTAATAATGTTTATTTGATCAAAAACTATACCTTTTGGGTTAGCGGTTGTCCCCGATGTGTACATTATGGTTTGAATGGCTTTCATATCTACATTATCGAGGTGTTCTCTCACTTTAAAACCTTGAGCTCCATCGCTGCTAGACAGGAAAGAATCCCAATTCATTGAATAATTGGTAATTTGATTGGCCTCATTTAAACTTATAGTAACTATTTTATGCAAATGTTTAATCTCATTCCAAATTTTCCCAGCATTTTCACCGTCGATAAATAGATGTGAAATATCAGAGTGGTTAATGATATAAGAAGCATGTTCAGTAGTAGAGTTAATAGGGATAGGTATAATCTTATATCCGAAAGAGAGACAAGCTAAATCTACTAAAACACCATTCATCTGGTTATGTGTAAGTAATCCGATTATTGGTTGATCATTTTTGTTATTTAATAAGGATAGTCCTTTCCCTATTTCAGTAACTTTTTTCCACAAGGAGGAGTATGATATATCATATAGTTTTCCATTCTTAATAACATAAAAAGCAATTTTTCTGTTATACTTTTTTGCTCTTTGTTCTAATAAATAACCTACACTAAATCTTGATAATTGTATAATTTCCAATATATAATTAAACCATATATCTACTTGATTAGTCTTATGAACATAGTTGGAAACTGAGCTAAGATGAGCAATGTCTAAAAGTTGATGAAGCAATTTCTTTTCAGCCTTTTGAGAAATACAATCTCTAGCTAAGATTAATAGTTCTTCACCTTGTAAATTGTTTTTTATTGCAGATTCTTTTACTTGGGAAACACGTGATTGTAATTCTGAGGACATACCTTAAATTACTTACGTTGTAGATAGTGATACCTATTCTAATTGTTAATAAGCCATTTTAGGGAGTACATTTTGTTAATGAAAACACTGTATGAAAAATGGATGCATTAAATAGAATAAAATTTCTTGAAGATAGATTACATAGATTAAGTGAAATCGGCATGGCTTTATCAACGGAAAAAAATACTGATCGCCTTTTCGAAATGATTCTAGAGGAAGCTAAAAATATTACGAAAGCAGATGGTAGGACTCTTTATTCTGTAAATAAGGATGGGGATTTAGATTTTGAAATTTTACGAAATGATTCTATGAATACTTTTTTGGGTGGAACCTCCGGTATAGATATTCCATATTACCCTGTACATCTTTGGCTTGATGACAAAACACCAAATCAAAAAAATGTTTCTGCATATGTAGCATTGACAGGAAAAACTGTGAACATTAAAGATGCATATAAAGAAGAAGGTTTTGATTTTGAAGGTACAAAAAACTTTGATAAAAAATCTGGTTATCATTCAAAGTCATTTTTAACAGTTCCTTTAAAAAATCATGAAAATGAGATAATTGGTGTTATGCAATTAATTAATGCAATGAACGATAAAGGCGAAGTGATTTCATTCAATCGTGAAATGCAAGAGCAAGTTGAATCTCTTGCGTCTCAAGGTGCAGTGGCATTAACAAATAAACGTTTAGTTGAAGAGTTAAAAACTCTTTTTGAAGCATTTATAAAATTAATCGCTACAGCTATTGACAAAAAATCAGAGTATACGGGTGGACATTGTGAGCGTGTACCTGTCATAACAATGATGTTAGCTGATGCAGTCGCAAAAATTAAAAAAGGAAAATATAAAGATTTTTCTATGACTAAAGAAGAAAGATACGAGTTATACATTGCTGCTTGGCTGCATGATTGTGGAAAAGTTGCAACTCCCCCTCACGTTGTTGATAAAGGTACAAAGCTTGAGACAATATTTGATCGTATTGAACTTATAAAAACTAGAATGGAATTATTAAAACGAGATGCTGAAATTGCTTTTTTAAAGCGACAGCTAAATGGAAATACTGAAAAAGAATATGATAATGAATATTTTGAAGCGATAGAGAAGATTAATGATGATATGAACTTTATCGAGCAATGCAATGTAGGAGGCGAGTATATGGCAGAGGACCTACAAGATAGGATTAAATCTATCAGTGCAAATAAATTAATTTTAAACAATCAAAGTCAAAATCTTTTAACAGATGAAGAAGTCAGTAATCTTAATATTCCGAAAGGCACTCTTTTGCCTGAAGAAAGAGAAATTATTAATGACCACATAGTAATTACAATTGAGATGCTTGAACAGCTTCCATATCCAAAAAATTTAAGGAATGTTCCTGAGTTCGCAGGAGGGCATCATGAAAAAATGGATGGCACAGGTTATCCAAAGGGGCTAAGTGAGTCTCAAATGTCGACCCAGGCTAAGATTATGGCAATAGCTGATATTTATGAAGCCCTAACAGCCGCGGATAGGCCTTACAAGGATGGTAAGAAGTTATCCCAAGCAATGCGCATAATGGGATTTATGAAAAATGATTATCATATTGATGAGGATTTATTTGAAATTTTTGTTACTTCTGGGGTTTATAGAGAATATGCTGAAAAGCATGTCGCTAAAAATCAAATTGATGAAGTGGATGAATTATCTGTTGTTGGTAAAAAATGAAAATTGATATAAACAACAAAAATCAGTTAAAAAATAAAATGCTTTCCTTAATGGATGAGGTGCAGATAATTTTAAAAGATGGTTTAAGCGTCGATGATTTTCTTGATCAGACCAACTTATTCAATGATTGGGAAATTGTAATTCCTGAAAAAGAATATCCAATTTTTGTTATAGCAGTGTTAAATAATATTAGAAAGGAATCTATAATAAATACGATTATAGCTTCTTTAGTTGATAATAATGTGGAAAAAAATCAAGTTAGTAGCTGTACTTCAAAAAAAAAGAAGCTCAAATCACATATCGGTGAGCTTCCTTTCAATTAAATGAGTATTATTATTTTAAGTTTGATAAACATTCTTTACTGTACGTAATGACCCCAGACATTATTTTTGTACTTTGTATTATATCTTTGGGCTTTCTAATGTTCATTTTTGAATTATTTTCAATAGATGTAACTGCGATGATTCTTTTAACTATTTTCTTTGTGTTAGGTTATTTAACACCTCAAGAAGCACTATCTGGATTCTCTAACCCGGCAGTAATCACAATCGCGTTTTTATTCATTATTAGTCATGCATTGCAAAAAACTAGAATTCTTGAGTATTTAATTGTAAGAGTTCGAAGATTAGCAGATAAATCTATACTTTTAGGTCGAGCAGTTTACCTATTTACTATTGGAATTGCTTCTGCGGTAGTTAACAACACTGCTATAGTAGCTATTTTTATGCCAGTGAGTATTAGGTTATCCCAAAAATACAAAATGAGCCCCTCGAAAATGTTGATCCCATTAAGTTATGCAGCAATTTTAGGCGGAACTCTAACTTTAGTAGGAACATCAACTAACTTACTTGTTAATTCTATTTATATTCTAGAACCTGATATAGAACCCATGGGTATGTTTGAGTTTACAAAATATGGTTTTATACTTATGGCAATAGGACTAACCTATATTTTATTTATAGCACCAATGCTTCTTCCATCTCGCACTTCTACATCAAGTCTAACCAAAAGCTATCATTTAGGTGGGTATCTAACTGAGATGAAAGTGACTGAAGAATCACCATTAAATGGGACGACATGTATGGATAGGGGAATTAATAAAAATTATGATGTAACAGTATTGGATATCCTTAGAGATGGTAAAATGATTACAAATAGTATTCGCCTCACACGATTAAAATTAGATGATATTTTATTTGTACGTGGAACATTGGAAAATTTTCTAAGGATGAAAGAAGTTGAAAAAGTGAGAATGCTGACTGATGAAAAGTTGACACAAGAAGAATTGGAGAAGGAAGATAATATATTAGTAGAGACAATTGTAACTGATAAGGCTCAGTTTGTAGGGAAGAGTCTAATGAAAAGTAATTTTCGAAGACGGTTTGGACTTTTTATTCTAGCAATTAGAAGAGAAGGATCAATTTTAAGAGAGAAAATTGCCCATGTTGTCCTTAATGCGTATGATACATTACTAGTCTACGGACCAGAGAAGAAAGTAAGAGACTTAACAAAAAATGGAGAGTTCCTTGTCCTTGGCGAAGTAGATGCTGAACTAAGAAAGCAAAGGCTATGGTGGATGACTATTGTTGCAATCATTGGAGTTATTAGCTTAGCTGCTTTAGGTATTATGCCTATTGTAAAAAGCGCAATGTTAGGTGTTGTTTTATTATTAGCACTCGGTATCATTACACCTCAAGAGAGTTATCAGTCGATAAATTGGCAAGTAATTATTTTAATTTCAGCTTTAATACCAGTAGGAATAGTTATTCAAAAAACGGGCACGGCTGATTGGATTGGTGGCCTTATTGCTTCTGTGGCTCAATCTGTGCCTAAGGAAATGCAAGTCGAAGTTCTCCTCGCCCTCATATACTTAATAACCGTTATTTTAACAGAAGTTTCCTCAAATGCTGCGACCGCAATAATAATGACTCCAATTGCGTTAGCTGTAACTAATCAGATGGGGTTTGATCCACGTGCTTTTGTTTTTGCCGTAGCATTTGCAGCTTCAGCCTCATTCATAACTCCAGTAGGTTATCAAACTAACCTTATGGTTTATGGACCTGGCGGATATAAATTTAGCGATTATATTCGAGTGGGTTTTCCTCTGGCATTGATTTTTTGGATCACAGCTATTTTTGTTTTGCCCATTTTGTGGCCAACCTAATAAATAATTTGGAATAAACATGGAATATGGAATTCAAAAAAAAACAGATCTACCGTTTGATAAAGTTGATGAGATACTCCGGAATGCTCTGATTTATGTAGGTTTTGGTATCATCACTGAAATAGATATACAAAAAACCTTCAAAGAAAAGTTACAGATTCAATATGAGCGTTTCCAAATATTAGGTGCCTGTAATCCTCATCTTGCAAATCAAGCTTTAGGAATAGAGCGTGAAGTAGCAATGTTTCTGCCTTGTAATGTTATTTTTTGGGAAAATGATGATTTATCAGTTACCATATCAGCGATTGATGCTCAAAAGCAATTAGGTTTTACAAAAAACAGGGGACTTTTAGAGATCGGAAAAGAGGTAAATACGTTGCTTAGTAAGGCAATAGAAATGATTTAATTGATGATGCTGTAAAGACTTTATTTTTTATTTAAAACATACAATTTAAATACTCGTGGAAAAAAAAAGATCTGAGTCAAGGGTAAATTTCTTTTTAGAAAACCCTAAAAAATCTTTGTGGACCCTTGCAATTCCTATTATGTTTGGAATAGGGATACAAACTTTCTATAATTTAATTGACTTATTGTTTATAGGAAAGATTAGTGGAGAGGCCATTGCAGGTGTTGCTTTTAATATGCCTATTTTCTTCCTAATGCTTGGTTTAACTATGGGTCTGGGTTCAGGAGTAACCTCTTCTATTGCAAGATTTATTGGGCAAGATGATAAAGTTAGCGCAGATAACAGTGCAGAACATGCGTTGGCGATGGCTGGATGCATAGCTATTATATTTACCCTTTTAGGCATTTTTTATGGTAAATCTATTTTGATGTTTTTGGGAGCAGAAGGTAGAATACTTGAACTTGCATGGGAATATTTATCGATGATTGTTGTTGGCCTACCATTTATGGTCTTTTCAGGATTTTTTCGATCAATTTTAGCAGGCGAAGGCGATATGAAATTTCCGATGATCGTTGCAGGGTTAGGTACACTCTTAAACATAATTCTAGATCCAATATTTATTTTTCGATTGGATCATTTTGGAAGTGTAGGTTTAGGTCTTGGCGTTAAAGGAGCTGCATTGGCAACCGTAGTATCACAATCAATAGTATTCATAATTTTTGTGTATATGTTATTTGTTAAAAAACATTCATATATTACTTTTAACCTTAAGGATTTTGTTCCCTCAAGTACAATTTTATGGGATATCGTAAAAGTAGGGATGCCTGCTTCCCTATCTATGGTGATAATGGCTATGGGGCAAGGTGTTTTTAATAAAATTTTAATTAATTATTCATCAGAAACTGTTGCAGCATATCAAGTTGCTGGAAGGATTGATATGCTTGTATTCCTGCCAATTTTTGCAATTGCTGGTTCTATGACAACTCTGGTTGGAATGTTCTATGGAGCTAAGGAAATGAATGCCCTTAACCAGATTATTTATTATGGTATAAAATGCTCTTTTTTTATAACCTTAATCTCCTCTGTTGCTGTTTATTTTTTCGCAGAAAATTTTTCATCGATTTTCACACAGGATCAAGAGATAATTAATGTTTCAGTAGGTTTTCTACACTTGCTTTGTCTGGTTTATCCTCTTGTCTCAATAGCGATTACATCGGGAAGAGTTATGCAAGGACTTGGCAATGGGCTTCCAGTACTCATAGTTACAATTGTAAGAGTTTTAGGAATTAGTGCTCCACTTGCTGTTTTTTTCAGTGCTTATTTGTATAAACCAGTTGAGTGGAATTGGTATGCAATGATGACTGGAGCAGTAACTTCATTTCTGATAGCAATAAGTTGGATGCGAATTGAATTAAAAAAAGTAAATAATTTTAAGGAGGGAAAACTTGAGCCTATTATCGAACGTTGAAGCAACTAAACAATTAAAATTGTTAGATGGTTGGAGTGTAGAGAGTAACGCAATTAAAAAAGAATATATTTTTGATTCGTATATGGATAGCATACGTTTTATCAACTTATTAGCAGAAAAAGCAGAAAAAAAAAACCATCATCCTGACTTAGTTGTTGGATGGTGTAAAATTAATTTAGTTTTCACCTCTCATGACCTTGGAGGCGTAACTCAATTATGTATAAAGATGGCACAAGAAGCTGAAAAAATATTTTCAAGTAAAGATTTTTCTTGATCCTTGGATAATAAATGCGCAGATAAACGATTTAACTACGTCTCCAACTAAAAAAGGATAAAATCCTAAAAACAGACCTTTACTGATATCTTGAGTTAGAATTATAAGATAAAATGCGCCAGTAATTAAAATTATAGTTGTGGAAACGAAGCAAGATAAAAAGCAAGAAAATGGTTTTTGTAAAAACTGCTTTTCTTTAAAAATTCCCATGAGGAATGCAGCGACTATAAATCCCCAAAGGTAGCCGGCAGTTGGCCCTATTAATATATGTGGCCCTGCACTCATGTTTGCAAAAACTGGCAAACCTAAACTTCCCTCCACTAGATATAGCACTATACATAGCGCACCCCGTTTTGCACCTAGCAAACTGCCAACTAAAACAACTCCAATAGTTTGACCTGTTATCGGAACAGGACTAAATGGAATTGGTATGGAAGCTTGAGCAAGTAGACCAATTGATAATGACCCAATAAGAATTATAAAAACATTTAATATATTTTTATCAATCGGTAGTGAATGAAAGGAGTTAAATAGAAGTGTTTTATTTTTCATATTACAAATTATTCTTTTTTTAATTAAAAGGCTTTGAAAACATTTTATTTATAAACCAATTATAAAACCACATTGGAGTAAACTTAAAAAGCCAAATTACAAAATAATAATATTTTGGATGTACAAAATTACTTCTTCCATTTTCGATTGCATGGATGAATTTTTTTGCAGCATTATTAGCTTTTTGAAGTGGGAAATTTCTCGCAGGACCTTTTACCATTGGAGTATCAATAAAACCGGGGCATATAGATACCAAATTAAGGTTGTACTTTTGAAGAGATGGTCTCCAAGAATCAAATATTCTTCTAATTGCAATTTTTGAACTCGCATATCCACCATGAAATGGTAATGGCATGTAACTAGCTACAGAACTAACGGAAACTAAAGTTCCATAGTTTTGAGATTTCATTATTGGGATAAATGGCATGATTACATTGGTGACACCTTTAATATTTGTATTTAAGATATTATTTATATTTTTACTTGTTCCTGAAAAAAGGTTATCATCTCCTCCTATCCCAGCATTGGCTATTACGCAATCAATGCCACCAGCAACTTTTAAAAACTCACCTATTACCTGCTCACACTTTTTTCTATTCTGGACATCCAATTGATAAACATGGGTTTTTGAACCAAGATTATTACAATCTTTTGCAATATTTTTCAAAAGTTCATGACGTCTTGCAGAGATTCCGATAATGCACTTTTGCTTTGCATATTCAATTGCAAGTTCTCTTCCTATGCCGGAGGATACACCTGTAATAAAAATTCTTTTCATAGCGTTAGTATTAATCCTTCTTTGGCAACATTGAATCTTTTTGACCTAATGATATTTGAAGTTGAGCTTGAATGCTTTATTGCAGGGTTCGAATGATTAAAATGTATAAAATAGATTTTTTTTCTATTCTTACTATTCATGTCATTTAATAAATCCATTGTCTCAATGATAAAAGGATGGGGGATCTCCGACATGTCTCTATGGGGTATCTCATCAGGTGAATAAAAAGTTCCATCTAGCAGCGCATAATCAGTATGCAACACTACTTTGAATATATCTTGATCCCATTTGCTCCATTTATCTATATCTGGTATATAGACTAATGATCTATTTTGACTAACTATTCTATAGCCAACTGTTTCAGAAAATTCATCTCGATGAGGAACCAAGAAAGGCTCAATATATAAATTACGAGTTAATTTTATTTCTTTACTATCTTGTATGCTAAGTATCTTAATGTTACCAATCGATAGTAATTGATTCCAGGGACTATTATTCTTCAGAAATGTTTGCATCTTTGGCATAGCATAAACAGGCATGTTTTTTGCTCCCATAACCTCTCTTCCTAGCTGTAATAGACCTATATAGTGGCCAATGTGAGCATGAGTTAAAAAAATACCAGACAGTTTTGTGTTATGAACATTTTCAAGAATATTTAGTTGGTTAGCAAAATCCGGTGTTGCGTCAATAAGCCAACTTTGACCAGTTTTTGGGTCAATTACTCCTATGGAGGATACTTTTTCATTTTCACCTGTACTCCATGAATTTTTACAACACTTTTGTACACATCCAGCATGGGGTAATCCGCCATCCTGCGCTATACCTAGGACAACGACATAAGGGGAATTTTCTGATTTAAGGAAACCAAATAATATCAGTGATAAAATTAGCTTCTTCATAGCTTGATTTGAATTTTTTTTCGGAACATCCAGAACAAAATCAGCCAAAAAAAGATTACATGAGAGATAGCAAATAAAAGAGATCCGTTTACGTCACCTGCAAAGGGGACAAATATAGTTTTATAAAGATAATTATATGCACTAGTCATTTCTCCATTTAGCTCTCTTTTTATATTAATTATTGTTTTAACCCACAAACCAGATAAAATAAAAATAAATATTGAATTAGTACCAAAAACCTCAAATACCCAAAATGATTTTTTAAAATGCTTGATATCGATTAGATACGTTAGTAGCGAAAGAAAAATAGTTGCTATCCCTCCAGTGAATAAAACATAGGAGCTTGTCCATAATGCCTTGTTTATTGGAAAAATGAACCCCCATAAATAACCAATTATTATTAACCCAAACCCAAAAATAAACATTCTTTTGACACAATCATTATAGTTTTTGGTTGTGTGTAGCATTCCCCCCATTAAATACCCTATAATAACAGTTCCAACTGAAGGTATGGTGCTCAAAATTCCTTCTGGATCAAATGGTATCCCAAAGCCACGGTAAAGATGACTTTCGCCTAAAATTAAGATGTCAAAGGTTCGAACAAAGTTGCTCTCAATTTCAAATGGACCTTGTTTTGATCCTAACCATAATAATGCCCAATAAAACAAGAGAATTCCAGTAAGAATTTGTAACATTTGTTTGAAATCAAATCTTATAATCATCAGAGCACTTAACCCATAGGCAAGCGAGATTCTTTGTAGCACGCCCATAATTCTGAAATCAGACCAATCCCATGCTTGACGAATAAACGGGAATGCGTTCAAAATTATACCAGCAACGAAGATGGAAAATGACCTCCAAAATATGTGCTCATAAAACTTTTTTGAAGGAAAGTAATGCCACTTCACGAAAGCAAACCTCATGGAGCTTCCAACTAAAAAGAGAAAAAAAGGGAATACCAAATCAGTAGGTGTACACCCATGCCATTTGGCATGAAGTAGCGGTGAGTAGACATGTCCCCAGTTCCCGGGTGTATTAACAATGATCATTAAAGCAATGGTCATACCTCTAAAAATATCAATGGAATAGATACGTCTGGGACTAGACATAATTATTAGAGTTTAGATATGCTTCTATTCCAAATAATAAATGCACCAATGAAAGCACACCCAAGGAGCAGAATTGAGTTTCCATACTGCATAAAGATAAGGTTACCAATACCAAATGTAAATCCATAGATCATCATAACACCAGCTACCCACTGTACTAAAATTCCTTCACTTACGGGTTGTAAAGTATGTTTAAAATTAGGAGTAATTGGCCCCCACCATCCGCCTGGCTGAACTTTTTCATAAAACTTTCGAAGGTGTTCAGTAGGCTCAGGTTTTGTAATGAACGTAGCTATTAGCCAGGATAATATCGCAATAGGAACAATAATTATTAACTTATGATGAACTTGTATTTGTATACCAAAAAGAACGGGTTCAGTACCAAAGAGGGAATAAACACCCTCTTTTGCCGATACCTGCCACCATGCTAGAGATTCTAATAACAAGGTAATAACAATAGAAGTAGAAAGAGCGGTGATCTCGCTCCACGCATTTATTCGCCACCAAAACCAGCGTAGAATTAGAACCAAACCTATACCAGCTCCCATCGAAAAAATAAATGCCCATGCTTTGGAGATACTTTGCATTTTTAAAGCTGTGAAAGCTGCCAAAATCATAAGGATAACAGTGATTATTTTGCTAACGATCACATAATGTTTTTCAGATTCATTTGGTTTAAAAAATCTTTTATAAATATCATTTATTATATAAGATGCACCCCAATTTAAATGAGTATCTATTGTTGACATAAAAGCAGCTAAAAAAGAAACTATTAAAATTCCTTTCATACCGGGTCCTAATAGCATATTCATGACGAGAGGATAACCTGCCTTTGTACCTAATTCTGAATAAGAATCAGGTATTACTGGAAACATGACTATGGAGACAACACCCACAATAATCCATGGCCAGACTCTTACGGCGTAGTGAGCTAGATTGAACCATAATGTTGCTAATAATGCATGTTTCTCATTTTTTGCTGAAGACATTCTCTGAATAATATATCCTCCTCCGTCCGTGCCATGATGGCTCCACCACATAACAGTTATAAAAATAAGAAATTTAGAAAAAGGAGATTCCCAAAATGATAGAGAGCCTATGCTGTTATCAGGTACGGGAGGAATAAATTTCAATGTATTTTCATGAATGATATCAGTTCCTAATAGAGAAGAAAGTTTTTGCAGTAATGTATCCATGCCCCCCACGTGGTTTAGAGCAATAATGGCAAGAGCTATAGATCCAAACATAGCAATAAAAAATTGGACAATATCTGTGATAACAACTCCCCAAAAACCTGATAAAATTGCATAAACAACGGCAATAGTTACGCAAAGCCATACCGCAGTCCATTTATCCATATTCAGCATTACAGATACGACGGAAGCCATTGCATTTATAACCCAGCCCATTACTATGAAATTATATAATATTGCAAAATACCCCGCTTTGAAAGCTCTAAGAAAAGCTGCCGGTTTACCACTATATCTTATTTCAAGTAACTCATTATCGGTAAGGACTTCTGCTCTGCGCCAAAGTCTTGAAAAAAGAAAAACACTTAAAAGAGCGCCCATCAAAAGATTCCACCAAAACCAATTCTGCCAAATTCCTTGACCGCGAACAAATTCGGTGATTGCTAACGGTGTGTCTGCAGCAAAAGTTGTTGCCACCATTGATGTTCCTACAAGCCACCAAGGAAGGGAACGTCCGGAAAGAAAATATTCTTCTGTACTTGAGGCTGCTCTTTTAGAGAAATAGATCCCAACTCCTAAAGAAAATAGAATATATGCTACAATAATTGCCCAATCTACCCAGTGTAATGAAATAGTATCAGTCATACATTTTTTTTATTTTTGTTGATGGAAAATAATGAGATAGGATCTCTGCAGAAGTTTTATGAGATAACGCCATACCAAGGGCCCCAATCTGACAAAGTCCAACTCCATGTCCCCATCCAGCTCCCTCCAGAGTAATAGTTTTTATAATTTGATTGTCATCCAAATCTAAAATATTAATAAAGGCCGAGCTATATAAAAATTCTGGATGTAATGCATCTCTAATTTCATATTCACTATTAAGTTGAATATTTTGATTTTTTTTATTCTCTAACCCAGATATTTCTAAGCTCGTTATCCTACCTGAAATACCCCGTTTTAGGGGCTTTAAGGATGTAATTACCTCAAAAGAGGTGTTACACTTTTGATTTACTATTCTTTTTATTTCTTGTTGGGTATAACGCACTCTCCATCGAAAATAAGTTCCTTTTTTGTCTACTTTGCCAATATATATTTTAAGATTTTCTTCATCAATATATTTATTCCCACAGTAGCAGTTCGGAGGGTCTTTTATCCAAGTTTGTAATTTTTGATTATTGCTTAGGTCAGGAATGGTTTTGGATGAACCATCAAAAACTGCCCTAAGATAGGGCTTTGGTGACTCACGCCACACATTCTCATTGTTTTCAGAAATTCCTCCACAAGATTTTGAATAACGAGTGTCACATATCTGGTTGTCATGAACAAGAAAATGACCAAAAGTTTTCTTTGACGCTTGTTTCGATTTATTAGTAATGTTGGTAATTCCTTGGTATCGCTGGCAGCAATCGTCATTGCATGCATCGATACCAAGTTTAAAATGTTTCTGTTCAGAAGCTGCGATAATCCAAGATCTTGCAACAATCGTTTGAGCTTCTAGTAAGGCAGAAGGACATGCACTACCCATTTCTGAGGTCGCAACAGAAGCCAAGTATTGTTCAAGCTTAATCTCATTGATAACGAAAATATTACCATTTGAATTCTTAATATGTAGGTTCCCAGCTACTTTTACATCAATAGTTTTCTCCCAATGAAATCCTCTCCCAGCGGGTACAGAGTGAATAATAAAAAAATCATTTGAATGAGATCCCTTAAAAGTTATTTCCTTTTTTTTGAAATTTTCATATTCGAGATGTTTAAGCTTAGCTTCAATTCTTATTTTCTTTTTGCTCGAAGGAGTAGTAACTATCAATCGCTTCCTAAAATCTGTTGGAAGAATCATACCAATGGATAGAGTAGGCTCTTTGTTTGGTTTATATCCTTTTTTTAACATGACCCTTTCCATGCAGCGCCAAGCGCAGCAATTTCTCTTTGAATGGAGAATTCTACTGGAGCTATGTTATCTTTTTGAAAAAGGTGTTTTATGCTTTTTGGTTGCTCATTAAGAAATTGTCCAAGTCTTTGTCCAATCACAATTTTTTCTATTTCTGTTTTGTGTCTCTGAAAAAATTTTAAACGATCTTGTAATAAATAATCAAAAGCCGTAATTGCAGTACTTAAGGTTTCTTCATAGTACTGCGAATCTGAAAGTTCCTTAAGAGAAGTTATTTTTGTCTTATATTTCAAGTTGTGATTCTTTAGTATACCTCCAGGAGAAAGGCAGGATTCTACATTTACGCCCTGAGGAAGTATTAATTCCCAAGACTTTTTAGGATTTTTATCATTATTCAAATTAATCATTTTACCATCTAAAAGGATACCATCAGCAATACCTGTTCCACCACCTATATAAATACCATTGTGGATATCATTCATCCTCCCAATATCGGATACCATTTCGCCAGTGATGCAACAATCAGAATCATTATATAGAGTATCTACTTTATGTAGTCTTGTTAATAATTCTGGAATTCTAGGCCCGTTAGCTAAAATAGTTACACCATAATCATCTTTGATACCTGGGAAACAGATTCCTATTTGAGAACCTGAAATATCTTCAATTATATCTTGTAGCAACTTAACAATTATATCGCCTTGTCTTTTTTCAGCTTTTCTAATCAGGATAGATTTGTTATTGTTTTCTTTAATTTGAACATCAAGTGGAATAGGTCGATAACTTGGATCCCAATCGGGGTGGGAAGAGTACACATACTCTTTACAATACTGACCTTTTGAAATGATTGTTCTACTGGAATTAATCTTAGCCGATTGTAAAAGCACTTTAGAGGCACCACAATCAATGCCAATTAGATAATCATTTTTTTTCAATACCATAGTTTAATTTCAATAATTCTATTTTATCGATAGATTGCTCAATCCTCGCTTTTTTTATTTTACCCGATGAAATAAGATTACAAACTGCATTAACAGCGTTCGGAATGTAGTCAGGGTCGTAAATGAGGTTATTTCCCAAACAGAATAAATCAACTCCGGCATCCAGCATTAGTTTAAAGGTCTCTTCAAGATTAAAGTGATCAGAGATTGCACGCATACTTGGATCATCACAAATTACAACTCCTTCAAAACCTAAATCATCTCGCAACATTTTAGTAATAATATTTTTAGAAAGAGAAGAGGCATAGTTTGGATCTAATTTTTTATCAAAAGCATGAGAAACCATGACAGTATCTAGTTCATTTTCTTGTATTAATGTATCGAAAGGTTGTAAATCTTTTACAGTCCAACTACCAGTAATATCGGTAATGCCCTCATGAGTATCTCCAGATGCAGATCCAAGCCCTGGAAAATGTTTTCCACATGTAATCACCCCATTTTCTCGATGAGCTTTTATAAATATTCTCGCATGTTCAATTACCTTCTCGGGATCATCAGAGCACGCTCTTTCTTGATCGCTGATAACACTGCCATTACCATGATCTAAATCAAGGACAGGGGCGAAGTTTAAGTTTATCCCAGCATCCTTAAGAGTATTTGCAGTCTCTTCTGAAAATTGTTTTGTGAGCGGTGGACTATTTAATTTGCCCACATGAGCCCATGTTGTATCTTGAGCGAAGCCATAAATTGATCTAAGCCTGGAGGTGTGGCCTCCTTCTTGGTCAACAGAAATAAGCAATTGTCTCTCTGATATATCTTGAATACTACTTGTAAGATCTTTAAGCTGTTTGGGAGATTCAATATTTCTCGTTCCTGGGGTTAGATCCTTACCTCCCAACTCTAGATCAATATCGTATAGTATAACTCCTGCAAGGTTGAAATTCTTTATGAAACTTTCGATTGGAGAATCGTTTTTTATTGATTTGCCCCTAAAACCAGCTATTATTAATTGACCAACTAATTTTTCAATTGAATTTGACATCTCTAAAGCTAGTTTTAAAAAAGGTAAAGTCGAATAGTAAATGTTTATAAAGTTTCAGTAATATTTTCTGTTTAATTTAAATGATTAACATTTTCTAAAATTCGCTTTGAATTTTGATTCACAATTTATTTTTATATCATTACCAACGTTGAAGAGCACAATACAATTTAGATCAGTTCTAATATCAATTTTACTTTTTGGTTTTTATGGGTGCTTACCTCCCTTTTTTAAGAATGATAACTGGTCGCAAGATACTCTCGACGAGTTAACTCTTAGAGAAAAAATTGCTCAAATGATGATCTATAGGATGAATTTAAGGATGAAAGATATTAGTCCTGAAAAATGGGAAAAAATTTTAGAGCTTATTGATAAGGATGGAATAGGTGGTTTGCACTTTTGGTACGGAGAATCGAGTACTAGCTTAACCATGTTGAATACAATGCAGAGTAGATCTAATGTGCCAATTCTAGTCGACGCAGATATTGAACATGGTCTGCATCAAAGATTTCCTGAAGGTACAGAAGTTCCACCGTTTATGGCAATAGCAGCTTCTGGAAGGCCAGAAAATGCTTATGAAGTGGGCAAAATAGTAGCAAAAGAATCAAGGGCAGTCGGCATTCATTGGAACTTTTCCCCTGTGGTGGATGTAAATAACAACCCAAACAATCCAATAATAAATGTTAGATCTTTTAGTGAAGATCCAAGTGTTGTTAGCATATATGCAACCCAATATATTTCAGGTATGCAAAACAATGGCTTACTTGCAACGGCCAAACATTTTCCTGGTCATGGAGATACAGAAACGGATTCTCATTCCTCACTAGCTATGATACCAAGTGATTCGTCTCGCCTTTGGGAAATAGAGATCCCACCATTTCAGGATATGATTGAAAAAGGAATTGATGCTATAATGATAGCTCATGTTCATTCCCCTGATTATCAGCCTGATTCTTATACACCTGCATCTATGAGTAAATTTTGGGTAAATGATATTTTGAAGGAGAAGCTTGAATTTGGAGGAGCAATTGTAACAGATGGAATGGGAATGGGAGGTATTGTTCGAAACTATTCAGATGCGTATGCACTTATTGAAGTCATCAATGCCGGTTGCGATATAATTATCCAAAACAATGATATTGAGAGATCAATTAATACCGTCGAAAAAGCTGTCATAGAAGGTAAGATTTCTGAAGAAAGGATCAATGAAGCAGCATTAAAAATGCTTAAAATGAAAGAAAAAATAGGACTTCATTTAAATCATAAAATAAGCCTGGACCAAATTCAAAAATCAGTAGGTATCAGAGAGCATAGAACAATTGCTAACGAGATAGCAGCTCAATCTATAACATGTGTAAGATTGAATAAAAATTTATTACCTCTTCCTAAATTAGAAGACGAGACGATCTATGTAGTTGATATGTATGATCATGAGTTCAATCATTCTATGTCAATAACAACCAAGGGTCTTAAAAAATATGGTTTGAATATCAAACCATATCAGATTGATGAATCCGATACAAAAAAAATGATAGATGTCATCGTTAATAGTATACCGAAAAAAAGTACTGTTTTAATCAACGCTTTTGTTTCCCACAAAGCTTGGAAAGATAAAGTTTCGATACCAGAAAATGAGGAATACTTTATCAGGAGGTTATTAGAAAGAACTGAAAATATTATTTTAGGTAGCATAGGAAATCCTTACATCATTGATGGATTCCCTAACATACCTGTTTACTTATGTGCTTACAAAAATAGTTCACTCATGCAAAATGCCTATTTGAATGCTATCCTTGGGAAAAATGAGATCAACGGAAGGTTGCCAATTTCAATACCAGGAGCTGCAAGTTTTGGGCAAGGTATTAATGTTGAAAAATTTCCAGGATTAAAGAAAATAAACCCATTCAAACCAGGAAAAGAAATTAAACAGATGCTGCCCAGTGAGGTTAATGCAAACATTGATTTTTTACCAATCTTACTTCAAAAGGCTGTAGATGAAAAGGCGTTTCCTGGAGGAGTGTTATTAGCTGCAAGAGATGGGAAAATATTTTTTCATGATGCTTTTGGTTTCCATACATATGATAAAAAAAGGAAAATGAGGAAAAGTGATATCTTTGACTTGGCCTCTATTTCGAAGGTTATAGGAACAACATCGGCTATAATGAAAATGTATGATGATAAATTGATTGATTTGGATGATAAGGTAGTAAACTATTTGCCAAAGTTCAAAGGTAAGCAAAAAAAATATTTTAATCATAAATCTAACATTTCAATAAAACACTTATTGACACATAGTTCAGGGCTACCTCCATTTCGAAAGTACTTTTTAATGGAAAGGGACAAAGAATTAGTACTTGATAGTATTTATAACACTGCGCCTATATATGATCTGGAGGAGAAAACGGTTTACTCCGATGTAGGTATTATTACTCTTGGAAAAATTGTTGAAAAGGTCAGTCTAAACGATTTAAATACTTATGTGGAAGATAATATCACGAATCCTCTTGGAATGCATACTACATTTTTTAATCCTCCAAAAGAAAAATTAAATAGAATTGTTCCTACAGAAATCAATAAAAATAATAACCTAATTAAAGGCTATGTTCATGATGAAAATGCTTTCAAGCTGGGTGGAGTGGCAGGCCATGCTGGACTTTTTTCTACTACAAAAGACTTAGCAACTTTTTCTCAGATGATGCTTAATGGAGGAATTTACAGGTGGAAAAGAATTTTTAACCCCGAGACTGTAAGCCTTTTTACAAGCAGAGCTAATGTCATTGAAGGTAGCTCTAGATGTTATGGCTGGGACAGTCCATCTGGAAAAGCTTCCGGAGGGGTTTATATAAGCGATGATAGTTTTGGCCATACAGGTTTTACAGGAACAAGTTTATGGATAGATAAAGAAAATGAGGTGATTGTTATTCTATTAACGAATGCTGTTCACCCAAAACGGGAATCCAAATCTCCTACATACTTTGACTGGAGACAGAGAATACATTCAGCTGCATACGAATCTTTGAATTTAAAGGAAAAAAATGAAAACTTAGATTGGAGGAAGAATTGGTAGAGGTCAAAAAAATTAAGTATTGCAATCAATTTTCATCCTTACATATAATCTGTTGATGCTTTTTAGGAAATTTCTAATTTTTCTTTCGCTTTGCCAAGTTACCTTATTTGGAGGGGTCACAGGTAAGGTGTCCGGTAAAATATCTGACCAATCAACTGGGGAACCTTTGATCGGCGCGAATGTGATGTTACTTGGATCTTCTCTTGGTTCTGCAACTGATATCAACGGTATGTACCATATTTTAAACGTACCACCCGGCTTTTATGATTTAAAAGTCAATATGATTGGATATGGCGACAAAACTGTGACAGGCGTACGAGTTGAGATTGATTTGACAGCTGTAATTGATTTGGATTTGGCTATTGAGGCTATTGAAGGTCAGATGATTACCGTAGAAGCAAATCAAAAACTTGTAAAAGTAGATGTAGCTTCTAGTCAAAAATCAATTTCCTCAGAAAAAATTGCGGAAATGCCCGTGAGTAGTGTTTCAGAGGTGGTTGGGCTCTCGGCTGGTGTTTCTGGATTGTCTGTTCGTGGGGGTAGTTTTAATGAGACACAGTTTATGGTAGATGGTTTGGTCTTAAATGATGAGCGAACAAGTGAGCCCACTACCGGTATTCCTTTAAGCGCCATACAGGATATTTCTTTGCAAACTGGAGGATTTGGAGCAGAGTATCGCAATGCAAGATCAGGTGTAATCAATGTGGTAACTAGGGAAGGTAGTAAGGAAAAATATTCGGGTACTTTTTCGTTCCGGCGATCACCTGCAGGCCAAAAACATTTTGGGATGTCTCCTTATGCAGCTGAATCCTTTTGGTTTAAACCTTATTTAGATGATGAAGTCTGTTGGACAGGAACAAACAGTGGATCTTGGGATCAATATCAGCAGAGGCAGTATCCTGCATTTGATGGTTGGAATAGTGTGTCTGAGCAAACTCTTGCGGATGATAATCCAGATAATGACTTAACACCATCAGGGGCTAAAAAATTATTTTCTTGGGAGCACAGAAAAAAAGGTGCAATTCAATTACCTGATTTCAATATAGATGCAGGGTTTGGTGGGCCGGTTCCATTTGTATCCTCTAAATTAGGAAACCTACGTTTTTATTTCTCAACTCGCCAAGAGCAAGAGATGTATTTATACGAAGTAAGTAGCCCTGGTCTTTACAGACAATCATACCTTCTCAAATTAACATCTGATCTTAGTGAAAAATCAAAACTTGTATACTCTTTCTATAATGGCAACATGGAAGGAACTACGCTTTCAAGAGGAGGGGGCACCTCCATAATGAATGATGTTTGGGATTTAGCGAATCAGGTAAATAGAACTGGTTTTACTATGCCATGGAGGCTTTATACAAATGAATATTGGTCTCCTACACAAGTGAAAAATGCCACACATGGTTTAAAATACACGAAATCTCTTTCTAGTAATTCATACTTTGATTTACTAATGAAGATAGATGTTAAGGATTATGTTACTGGACATGGTACTAGACGAGATACAACGCAAAATTATTCTATTTTCGGATCTGGTGCAAATGAATGGTTTGCTGATGAAGCTCCAGTTGGATTTTTTGGAGGTCCTCTTTTCAGTGTAGAGGGTAGGCTTGCTTTTGGCGGAGCAATTAGTACCTCCAGGGATTCAAGCTCTGTTAAAACATATACGTTAAAAGGAAATTATACTAAACAATTAAATAACAATCATCAACTGAAGGCTGGTGGAGAATTTGTACTATCTAGCCTTGATCTTAAATATGGTTCGCAAAATGAATTTTTACCTTCTGGAAACTATTGGTCTCTTATGGATGTAAACCCTTACAGGGCTTCTTTATATGTGCAGGATAAATTAGAATACAAAGGCTTTGTTGCCATTGCTGGTTTAAATCTGGATGTAATCAATCCAAATGGAAGTTGGTATGTTGTTGATCAGTATGAAGATGATTTCTTTTCATCAAACTACACGGGATCCATTGAAGAGACCTTTGAAAAAGTAAAATTGGATCCACAGGTGCAGTTATCTCCTAGACTAGCAATATCCCATCCCATAACTGCGACCTCAAAACTTTATTTTAATTATGGACATTACAAACAAATGCCTATTGCGCAAGATTTGTATCGTGTTAGAAGAGGATTTAGTGAGGAAGTGTTGACCATAGGTGATCCGAATCTTCCAATGGCAAATACAATAGCCTATGAAATAGGTTTTGATCAATCTTTTTTAGAATCCTACTTGATTCATTTATCTGCATACTATAAGGATATTTCTGATCAGCAGGATTATACCAGATTTATTAGTGCCAATAGCAAAGTGAACTATTCAAGGTTAACAGCAAATAGCTACGAGGATATTCGTGGCTTTGAGCTTGAGATGTCAAGGTTAAGGGGTAGGTGGCTAACTGGTTTTGTTAATTTTGAGTATAGAGTCAACACATCAGGTTATTTTGGATTGGGTCGGTATTATGAAAATCCATCTGACCAGCGTAATTACGAATTGAACAATGAAAAACAGTCCAAACCAAGACCAATACCACTTATTAAATCTGTTTTCGATTTTCATACTCCTAAGGATTTTGGTCCGAAGATTGCAGGACAAAATATGTTTGGGGACTGGCACATGAATCTAATAAGTAGATGGTCGGCTGGATCTTGGTTTACATATAACCCTAATAATGTGCCTGGGGTTGAGTATAATGTTCGTTACAAAAATAATTACAATGTTGATCTAAAATTTTCAAAGATTTTTCCATTAGGAAGAGCAAATGTAAAACTATATGCGGATGTTTTGAATGTTTTGAACACCAAAACATTTTCTAGTTATGGCTTTGAGGATGGCTTTGATTATAATTATTACATGCAGTCGCTTCACATGCCGGAAAATATATCGAGTGAATTAGGATATAACTATTTTTCTGGTAAAGATAAGCCGGGGGATGTAAGAAAAGATGGTACTGAATTTATTCCAATGGAATGGGTTTCAGATGTTACTTTTTTGGATAATCCTAGTGAGCGTCCAATTTATTATGATAATGTTACAGAAAGTTATCAACAATGGACCGAGTCTGGTGGATGGGAGCTTGTTAATCAGTCCTTTTATGATCAAGTTATTAGTGACAAACAATACATAGATATGCCAAATCAGCTTTACTATGTGTTTTTAAACCCAAGAGATGTTTTCATTGGCTTAAGTATTAGTTATGATTTCTAAACATTTAAAATTTATTTTATTACTAAATCTTCCTTTTGCTTTTGCCCAAGAGGTGAAGTGGATGTCTATAGGGGATCTACATAATTGGTATTCAGCTGCAGGTTCTGAGATCGAAGTGGGAAGAACTGGTCAAGTGTCCGATCAGCAGGACGGTTTACGTTATCCTGCATTCTACAGAGTTCAAGATAATCAAGCTGCTAAGGGGTTATGGCTTGGAGCCTCCAACTTTTATGATCCTGTAGTTAACAAAAATTATGATAAAAAAGTGGTGCATGCAGGGCCTAGGCATTTAGACATTGAAAATGAGACGATGCCTGTCAGCATAACCATGGATGGGAAGTACGATCATCCTAACGTTTTTGTTGACGGTGATCCTGCTACAAATCTGCAGTATCTTGACTATGTTGATAATGTTGATCCATCTCTTAAATCGGATAGAAAAATCAACAATATTGTTCAAACCTCATTAGGTGTACAAATGAAAAGAACCATTTATGCATTTGCACATCCAGATCATCAAAATTATCATATTCAAGAATATGTATTCACGAATAATGGATGCTTTGACAAAGACTGTAATACATCCTATGAACAGACTTTAGAGGGTTTTCAGGTCTACTTGCAATATAGATATGCAATTAGTCGTGAGGGAATGGTGTATGATGGAAACTGGCTTCCCCAAAGTGCTGCTTGGGGGCATAATACCATGAATGATGTAATTGGTGAGAATCCTAGCGGACCTTCTACTAATGATCAATTTTATGATAATGGTGAAATCATGCGGGCTTTTTTTAGCTGGCAAGGATACCATTCTGATGCAAGCTTTGATAATATAGGTGGTCCCAATGCTCCAGGCGAAGGACATTTAGGTGCTGCGCAATTTGTTGGAGTAGCCACACTTCATGCCGATACCAGTCCTTCTAATAATGCGGATGATATTGCGCAGCCTAGCACCACGTGGTTTATCACATCTGATGATCCAACCACTTCCGGCAATGATCAATACAACGAAACAAAATCAATTAATGAATACACAAACTATATGACCGTAGGCCACCCAGATCAGTCTCAAGCAGAGATTGTAGGATCAGGTAATGCAAATCAATTTAATGATCCGAGAACAGGTTCAAACCCAGGAGGTACATCTCAAGGAATCGGTTTTGGCCCCTATACTCTTGCTCCAGGTGATAGTATTCGTATTGTCCTCGCTGAAGGTGCAGCTGGTTTAAGCAGAGAAATGTGCTATGTAATTGGACAGAACTGGAAAAATGAAGTTCATACTGATGTTCTTCCAGATGGTTCAGATTTGCATACTCATATGGTGAGTAATTACAATAGGGGTTCTGGTAAAAATTTATACAAGAATTCCTGGGTATTTACGGGTGCTGATTCCATCATAAAAACTTTTAAACGCGCAAAATATAACTTTGAGCTTATGCAGTCTGGTCAGTCTTTACCAGAAACACCACAGCCACCATCTATCTTTAATGTAACTTCTGGTGGTGATAGAATTATTATTGACTGGACGAATGAGGCTGAATCAGGACCTGGTTTTGATGGCTATAACCTTTATCGATTAAAATTTAAACCAGATACAACATTATTTTCTTATAATGTTTCTCAAGGTGAACTAAATCCTTTGGATGAATCGATAGCCACAATCTGGGAATTAAGTCCTGGACAAAACAGTTATGAGGACCTTTCAGCTGAAAGAGGTTTTGATTATTTTTATTTTTTGGAAGCTTTTGACAATGGGACCAATGATAGTAAAGTACTCAACAGTAGTAAGTTTTACACGATTACAAACAAGGCTGCATCGCTTAAGCGTCCTGCAGGAGAAAGTTTTGAAGATATTCGAGTGGTGCCAAATCCTTTTCATATATCTGCAAGGGATTTTCAATATGGTGTAAGTGCCCCTGATAGGCTAATGTTTTTAAATATACCTCCTGTGTGTACGATTCGCATATTTACAGAGCGAGGCGACTTAATCAAAACGATTGAGCATATTGATGGAAGTGGAGATGAAGCTTGGAATTCGATAACCTCTTCTAGGCAGCTTATAGTTAGCGGGCTCTACATTGCACACTTTGAGGATCCCGAGGGAGGTTCCACAATTCGAAAGTTTACGGTCATAAGATAGTATGAAAATTTCTAAAAAAATATCTTCTCTATTTTTATTTGGGCTTTTTATAAGTGCTTGTGGAAATCTCTTGGATGATTATGAATCTAATCCTTTGGATGCATCAAGCATTGATCAAGAAATGTGTCGAATATTAAATGAATTAGAAAGTATTGCTACAAGTACATTTAGTGGTGATTCTTTAATTGAAATGACAATTTTTGACAGTTTGGTTCAGGATAGCTCTTCCTTTGTGCATCTGAGTAACATGAATAATTGGGAAGTTTCTATTGATTCTTTATGTTATTTTATTCTACATGCTCCTCAGGAGGCAGATTCTTATTTTGTTGCCCTTAACTTGTCAAGTGAATTTTATTTATATAATGAAGACGGTACTATGATTGAACCAGATAGTGAAACTATATTTTTAAAAAGTATTGCTGGTTGTCCAGATATTCGTGTACGGCAGACTTTTTCTCAGCTTTCAGGTGCCTATCTCGTAAAGCTTGTAAACCCAAATGTTTCATCCGTTAAATTGGTTGTAATGAATACCAATAATGCTCCGAGTGCAAATTTTACTACAAGCACAAGTGATGCTTTTGTAGGAGATACGATTACGTTTATGGATGAGTCTAGTCGAGGTACCTATCCAATTATAACCTACAGATGGAACTTTGGGGATAATAATAGTAGTGCTGATTCTTCTGTAGCCTTTCATGCATATAGTGATTCAGGGGAATACAGTCCTTCTTTGACCGTTTCAGACGGTTATTTGGTTCATACTCTATTTAAGAATGCACACATCCGTGTAGTTCCTGAAGGTAACGAATGATTAGGCATTTATTATTAGTACTTACTATGCTCTCGCTGCTGTTTTCTTCAGAAAATAAAAAATTAGCTCAAACTGGTTTTCAATTTTTAAGTATTTCCTCCGATGCAAGAAGCGGTGGGATGGCTGATGCTATGACAACAGTTCATTCCAATTCTGTTGCTCTATTTTTTAATCCAGCTGGCTTGTCCAGGCAGAATCAATTTTTTGACATAAATTTTAGTTCTAATGAATGGATTGCGGGCATCAAGCATGATGCAGTAAGTTTTTCTTTTAGCCCCAAAAATGGTCAGTATGGCTGTTTAGGATTTTCTCTTTTAAATGTTGATTATGGAGAATTGCAGGGCACTATGGTTTGGGATAATGACCAAGGTTTTATCAATACAGAAAAATTCTCTCCATCAGCTCTAGCTTTTGGTATCGGATATGGCAGAGCGCTTTCTGAAAATTTTTCTGTAGGTGCGCATGTGAAAAAAGCGTATCAATATCTTGGAAATAATGTTGTTCCTGTAACAGACTCATCCAATGTAGTAGAGGATAATATTGCTACTGCTGCTGCTTTCGATTTTGGAACAATTTACATTACGGATTGGCATGGTTTTACCTTTGGGATGTCTGTAAGAAATTTTAGTGAAGAAGTAGAGTATGCGTATGATAGCTTTCAACTGCCTCTTACTTTTAGGGTGGGTGGATCCATTGATATTCTTAGCTTTCTTCCATCTCTAAGTGATAAACAATCGCTCAAAATGGCAGTAGAGGCACTTCACCCTAGATCGCATCCTGAGCGTGTAAACTTAGGTTTAGAGTATTCTTTCATGGATATGGGCCGTTTGAGACTTGGCTATTTATTTAACTATGATGAGAGGAATTTAACTTATGGCGCTGGAATAAAGCTTGGACCACTTAAAATAGATTATGCCTTAACTCCATTTGGAGTCTTTGATAGTGTTAGTCGTATCAGCATTGGGATTGCCAGATGAAGTTGCTCTATTTAGATAAAATTTTATTGGGTTTTTCTATCTTTATCCTTTCTTGTGAGGAGCCTGATGCTCCTGATTCGATATGGGATGGAAATGATCAGGGTGGTGCTACTCCTATTGTGAATAATGTGGAACCATCACAAGGAGCATTCGCTGGTATTGATACTCTCATTGTTACAGGACAGCATTTTTCGGATAATTTATCAGAAAATCTTGTTTATTTTAATGGTATGCTAGGAAATGTAGTCGGAGCTTCATCAACAACCATCAATGTTGTTCCTCCAAATCTTGTAAGCGATAGTGTGCAAATTAATATAGCGGTACAAGGTGCTTTTGTTTTTGGAAAATATGAAAACTTATATACTCTCAGTGCTGCGGTTTCAGAATACGGTCCCTTTGATCAATTCACGGATATTTATAGCCTCGATCTAGATAGGCAAGAGAATGTAATTGTTTCTATGAATGCTACACCGGATGCACAATTTTGGATAGTGGATGTTAGTCAAGACTCTGCCGTTTGGTCTAGTGCTCTTGCTAAAGCCTCTGGAATGAAACTAGGACCAACTGGTAGTATTTATTTTGTGAACTTCCAAAGATTCCTTTATCGAGATGAGCAAAATACGGAAAAAGAGAACACAGAGATTTTCAAACGATTAAATGGAAACGCTACCGATCTGGACTTTGATGAAAATGGAAACCTGTTTGTAGGCGGAACAGGCTCCACTATAGATCATGTGGATATTTACAACGAGAATGGTCTTACAGACGGTGTCTCGGAAGCTAAAAATCTAGATACGCTTGACATAATTTCGTTAAAAGCATTCAACAGTTTTTTATATGTTCTTACTACCACAGTTTCTTCAGATCAGGCAATATATAAAATTCCCATTCTAGATGATTCAGGCAATTTGGGTGATTTAGAACTGGTTTTTGATTGGTCCGAGTATACAAACAGGGAAGCATCTGCGCTGTGTCTAACCTTAAGTGAATCAGGTGATATTTTTGTTGGCTCAGATTGGAATACACAGCCTCTTACCATTATCCAGAATGGATCTGCTTCGGGATTTTATAGTTCTATTTTGACAGCCCCGATAGTATATATGGCATGGGGGAATGAAAATTATTTATACGTAATCAATAAAACTGAAGATACAAATAGAGTGCAGAAAATAGATACCCGAATGGCTGGTGCAGATTACTTTGGTAGGCCATAGTTCAACATATATTATGCTTGCGATAGCAACATAATATATGTTAGGTTCTAGCCTTGTTTTTAAAATTACATACCAAATTTCTCAATAGTTAAATAGGAGATAAAAATGATAAAAAAGTTATCATATTTGGTTTCTGGGATAATT
>CACKSF010000017.1 GCA_902602795.1 uncultured Fidelibacterota bacterium | reverse complement strand
ATGTTTGGTGGTATGGAAAATATTACTCTGACCCATAATACTGATCGGACCATGTATGATGAGTTTGCTGCTCCAGATGTAAGTAGTGAAGGTCTAGTCGCACATGAACTTGCACATCAGTGGTATGGAGATATGATCACCACTAGAAATTGGGAGAATATTTGGCTGAACGAGGGATTCGCAACCTTTCTTTCCAGGATATATAGGCATAAGAAGTTTGGTCAAGATGAAGGCGAATATATTCGATACGGAGAAATGCAAAGTTATTTTGGCTCTAACAAAAGGTGGAGTCGACCTACAGTATGTAATAAATATTATAATCCAATAGATCTTTTTGATGGACATGTATATGCGAAAGGAAGTTTGATCCTTTCCATGATGAAAGATGTTTTAGGCAAAGATGCTTTTTGGAAAGCAGTTAAGCACTATACTCAAGAAAATCAATATAAATGTGTGGAGACACAAGATCTTAAAAAATCTATTGAGGAAGTAACTGGTCAAAATTTAGACTGGTTTTTTAAACAGTGGTTGTACGAAGCTGGATTTCCCAAATATGATGTAAAGTGGAATTATTTACAGCGTAATCGATCGGTTCAATTGAAAATAAAACAAACGCAGAAAGGAAATCTTTTTAAGATGCCCATTAAAATAAGAATAGATGAAAAAGAGCACGAGGTTTGGGTAGAAGAAAAAGATTTCGTAATTGAAATTCCAGCACTAAAAAGGCCAGAAATGGTTGTTTTTAATTCTGGATCATTGGTTTTATCTGATCTGACATTCCATAAACCGATTTCTGAATGGATTCTACAGTTAGAAAGTGCTCCTCATGTCTTAGACAGGATTTCTGCCATTAATGTACTTAAAGATAAAAAAGGACGTAGGGTGGTAGAGTTAGCATTATTGAAAGCAGCAGAATCTGATTCTTTTTGGGGTGTTAGAAGAGAAGCAGTTTATGCCTTGGCTGCTCACAAGTCAAAAAAAAAATATGCAGAGGAGCTAATGTCTATTTCATACGGGCAGGATAATAGAGTACGTAGGGCTATCTGGTTTGCCTTAAGAAATTATGAAAAGGATGAGCAAGTCAGTACATTTCTTCAAGAAGTTATTGACACCGATAAAAAATACTATAGTGTAAGTGATGCCTTTAAAGCCCTCGTAATAGTGGATTCATCCGCAGCAAAAATAAAGGTAGAAGATTTGCTTGAGATAGATTCTCACACGGATGTGATACGTAGGTCAGCTATTTCCTATTTTGGAAGCGTAAAGAATGACCGAAATTATAATAAATTGAAAAAATTAGTATCTTATGGAGGTACAACCTGGGACGCACGTCCAGAGGCGATAAATCAGCTTGCTAAATATGCAAAAGAAAAAACAAAAACTTTGGATTTATTTGTCGAATTACTAAGCGACAATTCGAGAAGTGTGCGTCGTAATGCTGTCAGACAAATTGGTAGATTTGGTTCTAAAAATCATTTAAATGCCCTTGATGAATTACTAGCAATAGATCCAATTTTGGAAAGAGATATTCGGTTTGCAAAAAAGAACATCTTAAAACCATCAACAGAATTAAAAAATGATCAAGGAAAAGAAATTGAGGAACTAAATAAGAAATTAGATAACATTCGAAAACTTGTTAATTAATGTCTCATAATTGGTCTGTATGGCTCCTACCAAAAGCTGAAGACAAAAAAATATATGCAGAATATATTACATTTTATTCAAAGTTATATGGTACTGATAAGTTCTTACCACATGTGACTCTTTTCGGAAGAATGAAAGTAAATCCTAAATTATTTTATTCATTTTTTAATAAAGTTAAATTACAGTCTAAAATTAAAAATGTACATACTTTAGCCAATAAAATTGGTGATTCTCAATGGAAGAAGGTGCACATACCCCTATCCTTAAATAAAAATCTTTTAGAATTACAAAATAAAATAGATAAAAAATTCAGGAAATATCGAGACTATGAATTTGATCCACATGTAAGCTTAGCTTATGGAAATTTTATACCAAATAAAAAAGATATTAGCTTAATATCGATTGTGAAAAAGATTAGTTTTTCTTCATTAGCCATTGTGAATACGCCTAATGAAATTAAAAATTGGAACATCATTCAAAAATTCGATTCTGTGTAAAGAAATTTTATGAAAAATCCACTTTTAGTTATTATTGATGTGCAAGAAAAACTTTTTTCTGTGATGAATGAAAAACAGTCCTTACTAAGAAATCTCACCATTCTAATCAAAGGGTTTCAGCTATTTAAATTTCCAGTGATAATAACAGAGCAGGTTCCAGAAAAACTAGGCAATACGATAGATGAGATAGCTTCTTTATTTGATGAAGTAGATCCGATTGTTAAATCTTCCTTTTCATGTATGGGTGAGCCTAAATTTTTAGAAAAAATGGGAACAATAAATACGGATGAGATTATCTTGGCAGGTATAGAAAGTCATGTATGTGTCTATCAGACTTCCCGCGATTTATTAGCACAAAGTAAGCATGTTGAGGTTGTTATAGATAGTATTTCTTCCAGAAATATAAATAATCATAATATAGCTTTAGATCGAATGAAAATGGAAGGTGTATCTATGACTTCTGTAGAAATGCTTCTTTTTTCACTCCAAAAAAATGCTGATGGAGATAACTTTAGAAAATTGATAAATTTAGTTAAATAAAAGTTTAAGGAAATGATATGAAAAGTAATTTATTTGTATTAACAATATTTTTTTCAACCCTTATGATTGGATGTAATAATGCCTCTGAAGAGATGGTTATTAATACTCCAACTATACAATGTGGAATGTGTCAAAAAACAATTGAGGTTGGCTTAGCTAAGATTGATGGAGTATCCAATCCAAAAGTTGATTTAAAAACAAAAAAGACTATCCTTCTCCATGACCCTGAAAAAACAAACATAAAATCAATTGAGAAACTAGTATCAGAATTAGGGTATCAGGCAAATAACTTAAAGGCAAACCCAGAATCCTATGCTGATCTACCCGCTTGTTGTAAAATTGGTGGAATGGATAAGATGTAGCAAAATAATATTTGAATAAAAATGCTTTCAAAAATGGTTAAAATGTGTAATTTTTCTTATTATATCTACAATATGACTTCATGAAATTGTTAAGATTATTAATTCTATCTATATTTTTGACCGGAGGACTTCCTCTTTCTGATTTATCATCTTTGCAGGCTGAATCCTCTGAGCAGCAGAAGAAAAAGAGGAAAAAGAAGAAAAAGTCGAGTGATAAATCCTCCTCTAAAAAGAAGAAAAAAAAGAAGAAAAAGTCATCTTCTAAAAAGAAAAAAAAGAAAAAAAAGAAAAAAAAGAAAAAAACAACTGAAGATGCTAACTCAGAAGAGAGTAGTTCGAACGCGCAAGCTATTGAATCTTCAAGTATCTCTAACAAGCCAATTCGTTCGAATTCAGCCGCTTATGCAGATGAAATATTTACTCTAACAGGCGAACTAGAAGCATCCAATAAAGAACTAGCAAGAGCTACCAGATATTTTAACGAAGGTGATATTAAGCCAAAACCTGTTTCAATGGACTCTAAGCCCTTTTTTACTACTGAAGATTTTGAGAAAGAATCACGATTAAATCCTGATAATATATACATTCAAAGACAATTAGGATTACATTACGAGTCCAAAGGAGATTATGATTCAGCTAAGGAAGTCTATTTGAGGGAAGTAAGGAAAAATCCTGGGAACCCAGACTCTCACTATTTTCTTGGATCACTTTATGCGAACTTAGGAGAAATGCAAAAAGCGAAATTTTCATTTGAAGAAGCTTTATACTTAGATCCAAACCATGGAGCTACTATTGAAGCCATATCTATGTTTATGGGTTCTCAAGAAGAAAAAGATCTAAGTAATGATTTATTGATGTATTCGTCAAAAAAGGCACCAGATGGTCCAGCAAAACATATTGCCAGTATTAGAGAGGCAATGGCAGGAAATGATTTCATGGAGGCACTTAACTTATCTGAAGAAGCATCGCAGAAGTATCCAGAACAAACTAGTTTTGTTCAACTTGTTGGTGAGAATCAACTAAAGCTAGGTAGGGTTGAAGAAGCAAAAAGGTCTTTCCAAAGAGCAATAAAATTAGATCCTAAAGAAGTTAAACCTCATGTTTCTCTTGCAGATTTGTATTTTGAGCAAGGAAAATACGTGTACGCAGCATTATCATACAGTGACGCAGTATATGTAGATCCTGATAATAGTGATTACAGATACATGCAGGGGTTAAGCTACTTCAATGCTCAAGAGTGGGGACGAACTGCTTCTTCTTGGGAAGATTTATTGAATTATAGGCCAAATGATCCCATAGTTAAATCCTTATTGCCTCAAGCATATTATATTATGGCAGTGGAATTTAATCGTGTAGGAAATCCATCAATGGGACGTCAAGCATTTAAAAATGCACTTTCTGTTAACAATAATCATTCCTCATGGCTTCCTGGAGCGATGGCTGTTCTTGGTAAATATTACCGCCAAAAAAATATGTACAATGAATCTCTTGTAGCGTACCAAGAAGTGCTTGAGCTCACTCCTAACAACGCAGACGCTTATAGAGGAATGGGTATAACATATTGGGAAATGGATGAGAAACAACTCGCGCGCGCATCTTGGGAACGTAGCCTTGAAATAAAACCTGATAATAATGAATCTAAAGGGTGGCTTATACTGTCTTCTCAAGGATCTTAGATTCTAATCATATATCTTTAATCACTTAAAAATCCTGATGCTCCGGTTTATTCTTTATGGTATCTTAATTTTCGCAAATGTAAATGGGCAAGCATACTATGTAGGGGATTCTTTGGTGCAGGAAGGAGTCCATGCCTTTTATAATTATGATTTTGATAATTCAGTCGAGATATTAGATCAAGCAAGGAAACAATATCCGGATCATCCAGGTGTTCATCTTATTTGGGCAGCCTCAAGGTGGGTAAGATCTCAGGCGAATGATCCAGTCGAAGAGACTTATAGAGTTTTAGAGCAAGATTTAAAAGAAATAAAACCTGTATATGAAGAACTCATACTAAAATATCCATATGATCCAAATTATAAGTTATATCTAGGTTCTTCTATTGGCTTATCTGCAAGGGTAAGTTTAGGGAAAAAAGAGTGGTTAAATACCTTGTTTCATTCTCACAAAGGATTTTCAGTCATAAAAGGAATAGCTAACGAATCAGACCAAATTGTTGATTTGCAGTTGCCAATAGGTATTGTTGAATATTATGCCGGTATAAGCAATGTATTTTTACGTTGGACAATCGATCTATTGGGATTTGAACCATCAGTAGAATCAGGATTAGAAAAAATAATGCAGGCAGCAAATGAGGGTAAATGGTCATGGATTGAGGCAAAAGCAATATTGTGTAATTTATACCTTTGGGTAGAAGACGACCCGATGCTCTCCTTACCACATGCTAGAGAATTAGCTTATAATTTTCCAGCAAATTATTGGTTTAATCTTTTATATTTGGAATCACTTATTCGGACTAATATGCTTGATGATTCTTATAAAATTATTGAAAAAATGGAAAATTTATTATTGAATTTAACCGATCGGCAGAAAGAATGGTATGAGCCCTATCTTTCCTATGAAATAGCATTATTTTATTTTAAAAAAAAAGAATATAAGAAATCTTTAAAAAATGTAAAGGATACGATAGGAGATTATGCTGGAGAACTGGATGTTATTTTAGGAAATGCCTATTTGCTTGAAGGCATGGTATATGATAAGCTTAATGTGCGGGGAAAAGCAAAAGAAAGTTATCGTAAATGTATTGAATTAAAAAATTTTTCTATTGCAATGAAAAAAGCTGAAAAATATTTAGAAAGATCATTCTCCGAAATTTAATGGAAATTTATTGCCCTAGCTTAACAACCTTTCAAAGATTAAATACTAGATGTGTTAATGTCGGAGATGTGGGCATAGGTGGGAAAAATCCTATTCGGATACAGTCTATGACTACAACAAATACGATGGATACCCAAAATACAATTTCTCAATCAATTAGGATGATTGAAGCAGGTTGCGAAATTGTTCGAATCACTGCCCCAAGTATAAAAGAAGCAGAAAACTTAAAAAATATTAAAAACGGACTTCGAGAAAGAGGTTATAAAACTCCGCTTGTTGCAGATATCCATTTTACTCCAAATGCTGCAAAAATAGCCGCTAAGATTGTTGAAAAAGTTAGAATCAACCCAGGTAATTATGCAGATAGAAAAAACTTTAAGATTTACGAGTATACTGATCAAACGTATATTAATGAGTTAGAGCGAATTCGAGATCGATTTGTTCCATTAGTTAGGATATGTAAGGAAAACGGTACTGCAATGAGAATAGGTACAAACCATGGTTCTTTATCAGATCGTATCATGAGTCGCTATGGAGATTCTCCAACTGGAATGGTGGAATCGGCTATGGAATTTTTACGAATAGCAGAAGATGAAGGCTACAAGGATATTGTTTTATCCATGAAATCAAGTAATACGCAGGTCATGGTGCAGGCATATCGATTATTGGTTCAAAAAATGAATGAGGAACAAATGAATTATCCGCTTCATCTTGGGGTCACTGAAGCTGGAGAGGCTGAGGATGGTAGAATAAAATCAGCTGTCGGAATAGGTACACTTCTTGAAGATGGTTTAGGTGATACAATACGAGTTTCCTTAACTGAAGAACCTGAAAGAGAGATACCAGTAGCAAAAATATTAGTTAATCGAAAGAATCTATTGGAAAATTATGGAGAAAAAATTAAAACAATTAATTCTCTTCCCTATGATCCTTTCTTTTATAAAAGAAGGAAAACAAATTCAATCATAAATATTGGGCATAAACAAGTTCCTAGGGTAATTGGAAACATCTCAACAAAAAAATCAATATCTCAGAATGATTTAGCTTCTTTTGGATATATATATGCTCCTAAAGAGGATAAATGGCATATCTCAGAACAGGCAATTGATTATCTTTATATAGGGAAAAAAAGTATAGATTTTGAAATACCTGGAAGATTAAGAATCATATCTGATCATAAAAAAGAAACAGGTACCTCTTCAGGTTTAGCTCTTTTTAAAGTAAGTCAAATAGATTTTATTCCCAATAATGAGATCACCTTCCTTTCTTGTAAAGATTCAGATAATATATTTGAAAAATTAAAATTATTACCAAATTGTATTGTTGTTTTAGAAACAGATAATACCTGTGCTTATTCTTCATTAAGACAATTTTTTATTGAATGCATGGAACAAAAAATTTTAAATCCAATTATAATTAAAAGAGCATATAATAATTTATCAGCTGATGATACATTAATTTATGCCGCAACCGATGTAGGTGCTCTTCAAATAGATGGGTTTGGAGATGGGGTTTGGATAAATACATCACATAGCAATTCTTTTTCTAATGAAATCTCTTTTGGAATTTTACAGGCGAGTAGGACCAGAATATCTAAAACAGAGTATATTTCATGTCCTTCTTGTGGGAGAACATTATTTGATCTTCAAGAAACTACAGAAAAGATTAGATCAAAAACGGATCATCTAAAGGGTATAAAAATCGGGATCATGGGTTGCATAGTTAACGGACCTGGTGAAATGGCTGATGCAGACTATGGCTATGTTGGTACCGGTCCAGGATTGATCTCTTTATACAAGGGACAAAATGTAGTGGAAAAAAATATTAAGGCAGAAAATGCGGTTGATGCATTAATTTGCTTGATTCAAAAAAATGGGGATTGGCAAGATCCGAACAATGTTTAGCATTGTTCTACTGTACTGTGCTATTGTATTATTGACGTGATCAAAAGATCAAAGTTCATTAAAAAGAGATCCTTATGAGAAAAATTATTATTATTTTTTTGATATCCATGGCCTTTGGACAAGTTGGAGAGAATAACCTATCACCAGTTGTGACTTATTGGAAAACTCTTACACATGAAGAAAAAGAAATATTTTTATTTTCCTATTTAACTATGGTGTACGAGACTCATACCGAATTGAAAAATTCACAGGGTTTTGGAGGAATTACGGAATGGTATTACAATAATCGAGCGGAAATGGTTTATGGGGTATTTGATCAGTTAGAAGTGGTTAGAGTTTCTGAAATAGTAAAATGGATAAATGAATTTTATTCCCATGGGGAGTATGCAAATCGTCCTTTTATTGAGGCATTAGAATTCGCATATAGATTTGCAGAAGCATCTGGAACGAATATCTGGGAAAAATATGAGAACCTACAGTTTGATAAAATAAAACCCCGAAGAAATTAATGTTGCCTTTCAGTCAAACTATAAAGATTCGGCTGAAAAATAATTTTGAATTAGGGCTAAATATTTATAATCCGTTCAATAAAATCTTTTATTTTACTGATTAGATGATTTTAGATAAGTGTTTATTTTTAAATTGGATTACCTAAATTTTATGCTTAATGATAAAAATTTTTTTTAAAGTAATCTTCATTATTTTGAATATAATATTTAGTCAGAAAAAAACTGATCAGAATTTTATATGTAGCCAAACGAAATCCTCTTCTCGAGTATTTTCCGAAGCATCTACTTTAACTGAGAACCAGGAGAAAATTGATATAAATTATTATAATATTGATTTTGAAATCGATTTTAATAATGAACAAATATTTGGTTCTGTTTTAGCACATGGTTTTGTGGGCATGGATCAGCCAGAGTATATTGAATTTGACTTTTCGGATGAGATGACTGTTGATTCAGTTTGGTTAAATAATGAGATTACTAGTTTTGATCATATTGATGATATAATAAAAATTCCAGCTCAAGTATCAATCCCTGAAGGTTATAATTTTAGTTGCCACATTTTTTATCGTGGAAATCCTCCTACATCAGGTTTTGGATCTTATAATTTTGATATGCATAATAATATTGATCATGTTTGGACATTATCTGAACCATATGGTGCGAGAGATTGGTGGCCATGTAAAGATGATCCTTCTGATAAAGCAGATTCAGTAGATATAATTGTGACAGTTCCCTCTGAGCAAATAGTTGTATCTAATGGCCTACTTGTAGATGAGCAAGATCTTCCGAATGGAAAAAAAATGTATCACTGGTCCGAACGTTACCCTATATGTACATATCTTGTTTCAATCGCTACGTATCCATATACTTTTTGGACTGATACGTATATTGGGATAAATGGAGATACATTGCCACTTGAATATTATGTGTATCCAGATCATTATGAATTGGTCTATGATAATTATATGCTTACCAATGACATGATGGAGGTTTTTGCCGATAAATTTGGTGAATATCCTTTCATGGGAGAAAAATATGGACATGCTGAATTTGGTCGAGGAGGAGGAATGGAGCACCAAACCATTTCTAGTATGGGTGGACATAGTGAATGGCTTATTGCACATGAACTTGGACACCAATGGTGGGGTGACTTAGTAACTTGCTCAAGCTTTCATCATATTTGGCTTAATGAAGGTTTTGCTAGATTCTCCGAAGCAATATGGGATGAAGCTTCCCATGGGTTTGAGGCCTATAAGTCTTATTGGCAAAATCATTCTTATTTTGGACCTGGAACGATTTATGTTGAAGATCCACAGACAGCTGCACAGATCTTTAATGGCAATCTAACATATAATAAGGCAGGGTGGGTTGTTCATATGTTAAGAGGTGTCATGGGGGATAGTTTATTTTTTGAATCTTTGAAATCATATGGTTCCAATGATTCGTTAGCTTATTCTGATGTAACTACAGAAGACTTTAAGAACGTTTGTGAGGATATATCGGATTTAAACCTTTCTAACTTTTTTGAACAATGGATATATAATGAATACTATCCAAAATATGGTTTATTATGGGAAATAAATGGAGTAGGTGAATTGATTATTACTATTCATCAATTACAAACATGGCAATATTTTGATATGCCGATTGATATAAAAGTGGTACTAGCTAATGAATCACTATCATTCACAGTAAACAATCAATTCGAGACTCAAGAATATAATCTTGGTTTCATAAATGGTATTCCACTCTCCGTACAGTTGGATCCGGACGGTTGGATTTTAAAAGAAGTTCAATATTTAAATAATGTTAACATTATACCGGAAGTAAGTAACATTTTGATTTACCCAGCGTATCCTAACCCATTTAACCCTGAAGTCACTTTTCAGTATTTTTTGCCTACAAGATTTGGAGAAATTCAATCTGAAATTCAGATTTATGATTTACAAGGAAGGCTAATTGATGAAATTGGTACAGGTAAATCTAAACCTGGATTAAATAATGTTTCATGGAAGGCTAACGCCCCTTCAGGAACATACTTCATTCAAATGAGCGCGAATAATAAAAATTATTCCGAAAAAGTACAGTTGGTTAAATAATTGGAAAAAATAAAGATTTTAAATCTTAGACTACATGGTAAACATGGTGTTTATGATTTTGAAAAGAAAAAAGAGGGGGTTTTTGAGCTTGATATTTATATGCATCTAAATTTAAGAGTTGCGTTATTATCAGATGATTTAAAAGACTCGGTTGACTATAGTAAAATAGTAGAATTGGTAAAGAAAATCTTTTCTGAGAATGATTGTAACTTGATTGAATATGTAGCCGGTCGAATATGTAAAGGAATAATCGAAAAATATCCAATTGAAAAAGTGGTAATTAAAATTCGAAAGCCCCATGCTCCAATTGATGCAGATTTTGATACAGTTGAAGTTGAAATAGAGCGGAATAAGTAAATGAAAAATGAGATGGTGTTTTTATCCTTAGGATCTAATCTGGGTGACAGGGAATCTAATTTAGCTCAAGCAACAATTGCGTTATCAATAAATTATCAAATTTTAGATATAGTTAGTTCCTCATATTATGAATCAGAGCCTTTATATAATAGAGACCAGCCTTCTTTTTTAAATTCCATTTTGCAGTTTTCAACTTCATTAAAACCTTTTGATATCTTAGATATAACACAAAAAGTTGAGAAAATGTTGGGAAGACCTAAAGAAAAGAAAAAAAATCAACCAAGAATAATTGATATTGATATTCTATTTCATGGAGATGCTGTATTAGAAACTGAAAAACTAATTATTCCACATCCAATGATCTCATTACGAAAATTTGTGTTATTACCTTTTGTAGAGTTAGCTCCAGAGTTTAATATACCACACACAAATTTGAAGATAAATGATTTACTTGAGAATTGCCCAGACAATTCATATGTAAAAAAATATCAAATAAATAGCCAAGCATGAGAAAATTATTTTATATAGCTGTAGAGGGCCCAATCGGAGTAGGAAAAACAAGTCTTGCTAACCTAATATCTAAAGAATTAGGTGCCAGATTAGTTCTTGAAAAATTTGAAGAAAATCCTTTTTTGCCAGAGTTTTATAAAGACCCGGAGCATTATTCCTTTCAAACCCAATTATTTTTCTTACTTCAAAGGTATAGACAGCAACAAGAGCTTAAGCAAGTTGATATGTTTCAAAATTTATTAATAACAGATTATTTATTTGTAAAAGATAGATTGTTCGCTTCTCTAAATTTAAATGAAAAAGAGATGCTTTTATATGACACCGTGGCAAACTTATTAGAAAAAAATATAATTAGACCAGATCTTGTAATTTATTTGCAAGCTGATACGAATACTTTGATGAATAATATTGCTAGAAGGGGAAGAGAGATGGAAGAGGACATAAGTAAAGACTACATTGATGCTCTTGGTCAAGTGTATACGGAATATTTTTTTCGCTATCAAGATAGTCCTCTTGTAATTATTAATACTAGTAATATTGACTTTGTACACAATGAAAATGACCTCAAAGAAATAATTAATTTTATTAGAAAACCGGTTTCTGGAACTAAATTTTTTAACCCTGTAGCAGAAATAAAATGATAAAAATATTGCTTCTTAGTTTGTTTATTTATTTTGGGCTAAAAATGTTAGGTCCACTTATTAAACTCTTCAAATTCCAGCAAACAATCAAAAAGAAAGACGACAGAGTTAATTTTCATAAAAAATTATCGAAAATGGATATCCAAGATGCTGAATTCGAAGAAAATTAAATTTTTAAATGTTCTTTTTTCTCATGAATTATTTAAAAATAGTTTTGATTGGGCTACTTTGATTCTTCGCATTATTCCATCTTTTTACATGTTTTATTATCATGGATTGAAAAAAATTAGTAGTACGGGATCTTGGGAATGGCTTGGAAAAGCTGCAATGTCGCTAGTAGGAATTGATTTCGGATTTGTTTTTTTTGGCTTTTTAGCAGCATTAAGTGAAGGTGTACTGGTTTGGTTAGTTTTGTTTGGCATCTTTACTCGAATTTCATCTTTCTTCATCATTTTAACAATGTTTTTTGCGAGCGCTTACCATTTGTCTGATGGAGAAAGTGCAGAATCAGCAATAATATATATGACTATTTATTTAGTTGTTTTTATACTTGGTCCTGGAAGGTATAGTTTGGATGAAAAATTATTTTTAAGGAAACAAAATGAAAGCAAAAAATTAAATGAAGTTATTTTATAGTTTTGTATTTATTTCATCATTGTGGGCACGATTTGAGCCGTCATATTATGGGTTTGGTTTGGATATTGGTTCAAGCGGATCAGGATTTTTTTTTAATGCGCAGATTCCCCATAGCTCAAAAAAATATTCCTTAAATGCGGAGCTTCGATTCTATGATATCAAAGACCCAAATGAATCAATGGTTTATGACCCATACTATGGGACTACAAGAACAATTGGTGGTGTTAGTCTTATAATGTTACCAATTTTTGTTGGGAGTAATTATTATCCATTTGTAGATAAAATACAAAATAATTTTTCTCCTTTTATGGCAATGAGAGGTGGGGGACTTTTTACATTAAATGGATCTGAAGAGGGTTCTTTTAAAGATAGGTGGAAAAATATAGATTCTCAATTAACATTAGGAGGTTTTTTTGGTCTAGGTGTTGATTTTAAAATGTATGGTCAAACTACCGTTTCTCCTATGGTAGGATACGAAATTCTTCCATTAAAATATAAAGCTGATGGTGAAATTGATTATTCAGGTATGCTGATTCATATAGCTTTTAATCGAAGATTTTCATTATGAGAATCCCCGAAAAAACTTTTTATGTAAATGTAAATAATATACAGAATAAAATATTCTCATTATGTGAGAAGGAATCCTACCATGCTTCAAAAGTGTTACGATTAAAATTAGGAGATACAATTATTTTGGTTGACGGAAAAAGTCAAGGTTACTTTGGTATTATTGAACAAATAAAACCAAAAGTTTTAAAGGGGACCATAAAAAAAACTATTAAAGATTTTGGTGAAAATAAAAATACCATTCACATTTCTCCTGGATTATTTAAAAAAAACAGGTTTGAAATTTTATTAGAGAAGGCGACTGAGCTGGGAGTTAAAGAAATTCATCCTATTATTATGGAGCGATCAGTTAAAACATCAATTAACATAGATCGCTGCAATAAAATTTTAATTTCAGCAGCAAAACAATGTCGTCGCAGTTTTTTCCCAATCCTGCATAGGCCAAAAGATTTAAAGACATTATTAAACAATAATAAAGATTTTAAATACTATGCATGCCACCTTGATGCAGATTTAAATCTTTTTAGCTATAAGAGTACTCAAACATATCCTTCCAATGTGATTATTGGTCCAGAAGGAGGGTTCTCCAAAATAGAAATAGATACAATGGAAAATAGCGGTGTGTCGTTTTTTCACCTTGGGAATAGGCGTCTCAGGGCAGAAACAGCCGCAATATCTTCAATAACATTGTTTAACGAGCTTGGACTTTAAAATGGGAGATTGCTTATTCTGTAAGATTGTGAAAAAAGAGATAGAAACTGAGATTATTTTTGAAAATAAAAATATTGTAGCATTTAGAGATATTAATCCACAAGCTCCAGTACATATTTTACTTATTCCTAAAATACATTTTTCTACCTTAAATGATCTCACGTCAGGAGATATAAAACTTGCTGGGAGTCTGATTTATACTGCAGCTAAATTAGCTAAAACAGAAGGTATAGCTGATCAAGGATACCGAACAGGGTTTAATTGCAACAAATGGGGAGGTCAGACCGTTTACCACATTCATTTACATTTATTAGGAGGTAGAAAATTTGGATGGCCACCAGGGTAAGATTTTGGAAATATATTTTGAATTTGTAATCTTTTTATGCAAAAAAATAATTATAACTTTTTTTTCAATTGGTTTAGTTTTTTCCAATATCCCTGAAACCTTAAAAGGGCAAAGAAACAAAACTAAGATCACTTCATATAATAAGTTCGTTAAAATAGAAAAAGCAAACGTGAGTTATATTTTTGGTCCTAAAGGTGATAGAGTTGTATCTACTAATTTTGATGATATAAATAAACTAATTTCAAAGACAAATTATAAAATAAATAATAAAAAAAATGTGTTTTTAATTCAGGATGATTGTTTGGAGATTGAATGTTATTATTTCATTCATAAATATTAAAGACCTCTTAAATTTAGGAAAAATGGTTTTCCTTTAACAGGAGGTGGATTTCTCCTCGCAATTCAAGTAGATTTAAGAACTTATTCAATCCATTTTTTGTGTATATATCAGAAATAAAAATGCATGGCTTCAAATCCTTTGCCAATAAAGAAGTTATGAAGCTTGGCCAAGGAATAACCACTGTTGTGGGACCCAACGGGTGTGGAAAAACTAATATTGTAGATGCTATAAGGTGGGTTTTAGGCGAGCAAAAGTATAGCATATTACGAAGTGGTAAAATGGAAGATGTAATCTTTAATGGAGCAGAAAACACAAAACCTTTAGGTGTCTGTGAAGTTGCAATGACTGTTCATAACAATGCTGGTAAGCTTCCAATTGAGTATAATGATATAGAAATTGCTAGGAGAATATATCGTAGCGGTGAATCAGAATACTATCTAAATAAGACTCAGTGCCGATTAAAAGATATCATGGATCTCTTTGTAGATACAGGTATGGGTGCGGATGCTTATTCTGTTATCGAGCTAAAAATGATTGAACAAATTCTTTCAGAAAAGGCTGATGATCGAAGAAAAATGTTTGAAGAAGCAGCTGGAATTCACAAATACAGAACACAAAAAAAAGCCACCTTAAGAAAATTTGAAATCACAAAAAATGACCTAGAAAGGATTAAGGACATAATTTCTGAAATTGAACAGAAAGTAAAGAATTTAGAATTGCAGTTGAAACGATATAAGAGGCATGCTTCTCTAACAGAAAATTTAGAAAAAAAAGATCTAGAACTTGCATTTTTACAAATTCATCGATTTCAATCTCAGGCTTTACCATTACAGCAGAAAATTGAGGACTACAGGCATCTTAGAAAATCTAAGAATAATCAAACATCTTTACATGAAAAAGAACTAAATCAATTAAACAAACAATATAGGGAACAAGAAACTTCTTTGAATGAATTGCATTCTTTAATGGATGATTTAAACAGTAGAAGAGAGACAAAACGAAACAATATATTAGTTTCCTCTGAAAAGTCTAGGGGGTCAATTTTAACTGTTGAAAGATTGGGAAGAGAAAAAACAAACAATTTTAAAAAGATTGAGAGCCTAAAACAACTTAGTCTTGATTTTGCAAAAGAAATGATTGAATTGGAGCCTGCAATTGAGGAGTATTTAAGAATATATAAAATTAAAAAGGAAGATTTTTTAAAAATTGAAAAACAATATAAAGAAAAAGTTAATCAATTAGATGCAATCCAAAATGAAAGATGGGAATTCAAAAGAAGATTAGCTGATGATAGTTCTTTATACAAAAGAACTTTAACTATAATTAAAGAAAAACAAAAAGAGCAAAAACAAATAAATACTGACTTAACTAGGTTAATTGAAGAAAAAGCAAAGCTTAGTACGTTAGAAAGAAAGCTTAAAACGGAAAGAGATGATAATGATAGTTTACTAAAAAGTTTAAAAAATATTATAATAAATATCGATGATAAAATTGAAAATTTACGCAGAAAACTTTCTGATATATCTGAGAAAAAGCATGCTAATAAAGCATTAGGGAAATCCTTAGAAGGACAGGAGGAGTTTTATGGAGAGTTGCTTGAATCGAGAGAAGGTTTTCCTCAAGGGGTAAAATATGTTTTAGAAAATCCTAAATTGTTTCCTCAGGTGCTTGGAACAGTTGCAGATATGTTTCATGTAGAAGAAAAGTATAGAGATGCGCTTGAAGTTGGGCTGGGAGATTTAGCACATTCCTTGATTACTAAAGATAGGGAAACAGCTATAAAAATATTGCACAAAGCAAATGAGCTAAATGTGGGAGATTTAACTATTATACCTCTTGAAGAGTGCTTGAAATTAAAAAAAGATTTAAAAGAGCTTCCCAAGAATAGTAAAAAAATAATAAGAGCTTCTGAATTGGTTCAAACTAGTAAGAAATTAAAACCGCTATCAGATTATATTTTGGGTGATTTATTTATTATCGATCAATTAGACAAAGAATTAAACGACGAAGGAATGATTGGATACAATATTGTAGACTTAGCTGGGAATTTTTCAGGAAATGATCTCATTCTAAAATATAGAAAACATTCAGAACATGGGAATCTAATTGGTAGGAAAGAAAAACTTGATTTAATTTTAAAAAAGAAAGAGTCAATATATAAGAATCAGATAAGTTTAGATGAAAAACATAAAGCTTTTGAAAATAATTTGAATGAATTATTTTTAGAATTAGAAAAAAATAAAGATAGCTTAGAAAAAGCCAATAGATTATCTTCAACAAAAGAGTCTGATTTTGTTAAAAGTCAGCTAATGTTGAAACAAGTTAAAAATCAGATTGAATCTGGAAAGAAAAATATATCCAAGATAGCTATCGAAATTAAAACAGCATCCAAGTCTGCAAAACAACTTGAACCTTCAATAATTAACGCGGAAAAAAAATTAGATAATTTTGAAAAAAAAGTGAGTTTATTAAGTAGTGAAATGCTTGATTGTAGACAAAAGAAGGATGATTGCCAAAAATCAGTTCAGGAAACTAGAATTAAACTTATTGAACTGGAATCAAGAAGCGATCAATTAAAATTTAAGAAGGCATCTGGTGACGAAACTTCTGTTGAATTAAAAGATAGACAGAAAAGCATCGATAAAGAAATAGATGATATTAAAAATAAAAAAAATGAGTTAGATAGGCAGATTGTTATTAATGAAAATGATCTCAATAAACTTAATGCTGAAATTCAAAAACAAAGATCAATATTAGATTTAAAACAAAATGTTTACAGGGAGACTTTTCAAAATATTGAAGCAATACAAACTAGAATATCTACTGAACAAAGGGATAGAGAACAGCTTTTGGATAATCTTAAAAATGCTGAACTTGAAGCTACTGAAATTCAGCAGAGAATAATACTAGTACGGGACCGTATTGATGATCGATATAGTACAAATATCCCAAAAAATTTGGTAATTGATAGTACAGAGGAACAAATAGAGCTAGATCTAGCAAAGATTCAAAAAAGTTTAGAGAATATTGGTCCAGTAAATATGGCAGTCCAAGATGAATATGATGCTGAACTGGATCGTTTTAATTTGTTATCTTCACAAAGAGATGATTTATTAGAATCTGAGGAAAACCTTAGAGAATCAATTCGTAAGATTGATAAAGTTGCAAGAAAGCGATTCCAAGAAACATTTGAATTGATAAAATCTAATTTTGAAACTTTATTTAATCTTTTTTTTGAAGGTGGTAATGCTTCTCTTGGTTTAAGAGGTGATCCTGACCCTCTTGAAGCTGACATATCTATTGATGCTCAACCTCCTGGTAAAAGAAATACATCTCTTAGGCTATTATCAAGTGGTGAAAAAGCTCTAACAGCCATCTCTCTACTTTTTGCAATTTATCAAGTAAAACCCAGTCCTTACTGCATTCTGGATGAGGTGGATGCACCCTTGGATGATGTCAATATACATAAGTTTACTCGTGTTCTTAGTAAATTCTGTGATCAAACTCAGTTTATTATTGTTACTCATAATAAGCTTACTATGGAAATTGCTGATTATATGTATGGAGTCACACAAGAAAAAAAAGGTGTCTCAAGATTAGTATCAGTAAAATTTGGCTAGGTCAAAGTGGGCAAAAAAAGATGATACCTTAATTCATGAAAAGCTTACTCATTATTGGATCTATATTTGCTGCTTTTTCAGTATTATTGGGTGCTTTTGGTGCACATGGTCTGAAAAATAGGTTATCTTTAGAGGACTTAGTAATTTTTGAAACAGCAGTTCGATACCAAATGTACCATGCAATAGGTATCTTATCGATGGGAGTGTTGAGTCTTTCTTTAAATGAAAAAATAGTTTCTGCACCAGCATATTTTTTGATTTTAGGTGTAATTATTTTCTCAGGTTCACTTTTCCTGTTAGTATTTACTAATTTAAGATGGTTTGGTGCCATTACTCCTTTGGGAGGCCTATGTTTAATTGTTGGTTGGTTATTATTTGCATATAACATTTATTTTCAATCATAACATTTGTTAAACCCTAAAAAAAGACGCCACCTGAGTGTATGGACGGCTGCTTCTTTTGTAATTGCCTCTATGATTGGTACCGGGGTGTTTACAAGTCTTGGATATCAATTAGTAGATATACAATCTATTTTTCCGCTTATTATGCTTTGGGTAATTGGTGGGATTATAGCTTTATGTGGAGCCCTATCTTATAGTGAGTTAGCGACCCTGTATCCAAGATCTGGGGGTGAATATCATTTTCTAAGTGTCATAATACATCCCTCAATTGGATTTGCTGCTGGTATTGTTTCTGCAACAGTTGGATTTACTGCACCTTCAGTTCTTGCTGCCATGGCGCTAGGCAATTATATGTCACCATTAGTTCCTTTTATTGATCCTATAATCATTGCCTTATTGGTAATAATTAGTATTCACTTTTTACATATGATCAATTTTAGATGGGGTATAATATTTCAAGATAGTTTTACCTTAATAAAAATCGTGTTAATTCTTTCATTTATTATTTTTGGGGTTCTTACAGAAAATAATGAGCAAATATCTATGTTTCCTGCTTATGGCGATATCAAAATACTTTTAAGCCCAGAGTTTGCTATTTGTCTCATATGGGTTTCTTATGCATATACAGGTTGGAATTCAGCAGTTTACATTGCAGGAGAAATAGAAAGTCCAAAAATAAACATTTCAAAATCGATGACTCTTGCAACTATTTTTGTGACAGCATTATATCTTTTACTTAATTATGTATTTCTTTATACAACGCCTATTGACTTAATGATTGGAAAAATTGAGGTAGGATATATTGCAGGACAACAGATCTTCGGTAATTTTGGTGGAAAATTAATCAGTCTTGGAATTTCAATATTGTTACTATCGACTGTAAGCAGTTATATATATATAGGACCAAGAATTATGCATGTGATGGGTGAAGATCATAAAACATTGAGAATTTTAAATTCTAAAAATGCTGATGGCATTCCAATTAAGTCATTCTGGATACAATTAGCTATTTCCATAATCTTCATTTTAACTTCCACATTTGAGCAAGTTTTGTTGTATACTGGAATAACTTTAATAATTACAACTTTTTTTACTGTTGTAGCTCTTTTTGCTCTAAGAATAACTAAACCAAACTTAAAGAGGACGTATAAAGTGATAGGCTTTCCAATTGTCCCAGCGTTTTATTTATTAATAAATGGATGGATACTATACTATTCTTTCCAGAAAGCATTTATTGAGTCGTTAGTAGGTTGCGGGATTTTCGTAATGGGGGTGGTATTGTATTTTATGTTAATAAAATTAGAAATGAAGTGAATAAAATACCCATTTTATTAGATTGTGCTTTCGGTATTGAATTAAACAACCGAGGTATGAAAACAGACTTCCCATCGTGGACAGCTGATGCAAATATTACGCATTCAGATTTAGTACAGAACATACATAAGGAATATATTTGTGGTGGTGAGAATATTATAACCACCAATACCTTTCGGACTACCAGGTGGACATATAAAAGAGCTGTATACACTGATAAAGATTCGAAAATGGGGGCAAAAAGAAGTCTATATTCTGTTTTATAATGCGCTCAAAACGCATCAAAGGGTATCGTGCAGATAGTAGGTTCAATTGCAACATTGGATACTTGCTATACCCCTGAAAGTTTCTTAGACCAAAAAATAGCTATTGAGATATATACACAAACCTTAGATTGGCTTATTAATGTAGGAGTAGATATTATTCTTTTGGAGACTTTGGGACACTCTAAAGAAATCAAGATCGCTATCCACTATCCTATGATTATAAGAAGCCAACTTGGTTGAGTGCAATTATGAAAGATTTATAAAAAATTCTGGATGGTACAAACTTAGAAGATATTTTTTCTTTAGTAGAACAATATTCTGTCCAAATACTTTTATTTTATTGGGATGACATTTCAAAAAATATTATTACTAGAAAAGATATTCATCATTTTTGGGATGGGGTGTGGGGTTTGTACCCAAATTTAGGTGTTGAGGATTATTCGAATGACTATTTTAATCTAATAAGCAATGATATTTTTTTTAGGAATTGAAAATATTTTAAAATTCAATCCTAATGCAGCTGGCTCTTATTGTGGTTCTTCTCCATCGTATATTTAAATTTAAAAAAACAAATTAAAAAGGAATATGAAAATGCATTTAAAAATAAAACCCCGAAACAAGTTAGTGTCTAAAATGTACGAAGAGCATAGACAATTCTATATTGGAGATGCAGGTTTGGATTTGTTTGTTGTAGAAAAACAAACTATCAAAGGTGGAAAAACTGAATTGATTAATTTAGGAATATCATGTGAAACAGCTGAAAAAAGACCGTATTTTTTAATGCCTAGGTCCAGTATATCTAAGACTCCAATCAGGTTATGTAATTCTATTGGTTTGATAGATGCTGGTTACAGAGGAGAAATTATGGCCGCTGTTGATAATATCAAGCAAGAAGACTATACAATAAATTCTGGACAAAGGTTGTTTCAAATTGTTTCGATGGATGGTAGTCCTTTAAGTTTTGAGTTGGTAGATGAATTATCTTCAACTAGTCGTGGCGTTGGAGGATTTGGTTCAACTGGATCCTAGGAATACGCCAAATTGACATGAAATGATATAGATGTATTACAAAATGAAATAATCTTTATTATGGTATATTTTTTGTAATACTATTATAAAATAGCGTTAGCGTAAAATGTTACATACATGATCTATTTTTTTTGTATATTCGCGGCCGCTTTCGTTGCGTTTATTTTTTTTAAATTAAGTCAATAGTTAGAAGGAGTTATAATATGGGTTTAAACCTTAAACCGCTGTCCGACCGTGTTGTTGTTGAGCCAGCTCCTGCGGAAGACAAATCTGCAGGTGGAATTATTTTACCAGATACTGCTCAAGAAAAACCTCAGCAAGGATTAGTGATTGCTGCTGGTCCTGGAAAAGTAAGTGATTCTGGTAGTTTAGTAGAGATGACCGTCAAAAAAGGTGATAAAGTACTTTACGGTAAATATTCCGGAAGTGAAGTCACATTCGATGGTGTAGAATATGTAATCATGCGCGAAAGCGATATTTTAGCAGTATTATAAGGAGATTAAAATGGCAAAAGAAGTTTCATATTCTCTTGACGCACGTAGTGCTTTAAAATCAGGTGTTGACAAACTTGCAAATGCAGTTAAAGTCACTCTTGGACCCAAAGGACGAAATGTTGTCATTGAGAAAAAATTTGGAGCACCTACTGTAACTAAAGATGGTGTGACAGTTGCAAAAGAAGTAGAGCTAGAAAATAAACTTGAGAATGTTGGCGCGCAAATGGTGCGTGAAGTAGCCTCAAAAACATCAGATGTTGCAGGCGATGGTACTACAACAGCTACTGTCCTAGCTCAATCTATTGTTAATGAAGGATTAAAAAATGTCACTGCGGGTGCAAATCCAATGTCTATTAAAAGAGGCATTGATGCTGCTAGAGACGCTGTGGTAGAAGCAATAAAAAAACAATCAAAAGATTTACCAGACAGTCAGCAAATTGCGCAGGTAGCTACTATTTCTGCGAATGATGATAAAGAAGTCGGTGGTAAAATTGCTGAGGCAATGGAAAAAGTGGGTAAGGATGGTGTTATCACTGTTGAGGAATCTAAGACTGCTGAAACATTTCTAGAGACAGTTGAAGGTATGCAATTTGATAGAGGTTATTTATCTCCATATTTTGTGACTAATTCTGAATCAATGGATGCAGAGATGGAAGATCCTTATGTTTTAATACACGATAAGAAAATTAGCAATATGAAAGATTTACTTCCCCTACTAGAAAAAGTTGTACAGACCGGGAAACCAGTTGTAATTATTGCTGAAGATATTGAAGGTGAAGCGCTTGCAACTCTTGTTGTCAATAAATTAAGAGGTACTTTCAAAGTTCTTGCCGTAAAAGCTCCTGGATTTGGTGATAGAAGAAAAGCCATGCTTGAAGATATTGCTGTCTTAACAGGTGGAACGGTAATCTCAGAAGATGCAGGATATAAACTTGAGAGTGCAACAATAGATTATTTAGGGACATGTAAAAGAGTCGTTTCTGATAAAGACAACACAACGGTTGTTGATGGTGGTGGAAGTGTTGATGCTATCAAAGCACGTATAAATGAAATCAAAGTGCAGGTAGAGAAGACAACATCTGATTATGATAAAGAGAAACTTCAAGAACGCTTGGCTAAACTATCTGGAGGCGTTGCAGTAATTAATGTCGGTGCAGCAACAGAAGTCGAAATGAAAGAGAAAAAAGCTCGTGTTGAGGATGCATTGCATGCTACAAGAGCAGCAGTAGAAGAGGGAATTGTACCTGGCGGAGGAGTCGCTCTCTTAAGGTCTATTGCTTCTCTTGACAAGGTCAAAGTTGATGAAGAGCAACAAGTTGGTGTGGAAATAATGCGAAGAGCACTAGAAGAGCCAATTAGGCAAATTGCAAGGAATGCCGGTTCTGAATCATCAATTGTTGTCCAAAATGTAAGAGATAAAAAAGGTGATAGTGGTTATGATGCTAGAAATGATGAGTATGTTAAGATGTTCGAAGCTGGAATCATTGACCCAGCAAAAGTTGCGCGTGTAGCTGTTGAAAATGCGGCATCTATAGCTGGAATGATTCTAACAACAGAAGCTGCTATTACAGAAATACCAGAAGATGAAAAAATGCCTCCAATGCCAGCAGATCCAGGAATGGGCGGAATGGGCGGAATGGGCGGAATGGGCGGAATGATGTAATTAAATTTGGTTTCATTTTCAGTAAATAATAAAAAAAGCCCTGATTCTTTCAGGGCTTTTTTTAATGCGTAAATGAATGTAGTACAGATCATCGGTCATATGTAATTTTAAAGCATGGTTTTAGAAAAGAATACAAAGAAACGAATTTTTATTATTGATGGGTATGCTTTGCTCTATAGATCACACTTTGCGTTAATTCGTAATCCTTTGATTACATCTTATGGTTTAGATACAAGCGCTTTATTTGGTTTTATAAATCAAATATTAAAATTAATTAGGAGGGAGAATCCTGATTTTTTGGTTTGTGCTTTTGATTCAAAAGGGAAAAATTTTAGACATGAAATGTATGATTTATATAAAGCAAATCGATCAGAGATGCCGATTGAATTGCAAAACCAACTTCCTCATCTTTGGGAATCTTTAGATGCATTAAAAATTCCAATTATTAAAAAGAAAGGGTTTGAAGCAGATGATATAATTGGAACTTTGGTAACTGAAGCAGAAAAAAACGGGTTTTTAAGTTATATTGTTAGTGGTGACAAAGATTTTATGCAACTAATTAATGACAGAGTTTTTTTATATGCGCCAGGGAATAAAAGATCACCTGATCCAGTTATTTATGATGCGAAAAAAGTAGAAGAACGATGGGGTGTACCTCCCCAAAAAATTATTGATCTATTAGGCCTAATGGGTGACAGCTCTGATAATGTTCCTGGAGTATCAGGCATTGGTGAAAAAACAGCTGTAAAATTAATTAAAGAGTACGGGTCACTCGAGGGCGCTTTAGCTAATGCGGGAAGTATAAAAAATAAACGTGCACAAAATGGTTTAAAGGAAGGTTATGAAAATGCAATCCTTAGTAAAAAACTTGTAACCATATTAACTGATGTTAATTTGAATTTTAATGTGCTGGACTGCAAAAAAAACAATATTAATTTAAACGATTGTAAAAAGAAATTCAGTGAATTAGAATTTCACGCTATTTTAAAGCAATTGAAAAATTGGGATGAGGCTAGTAATTCAACAAATGAAAAAAACTTCAAAAAAGATTATACAACTATTTTAAATAATGATGCTTTAAATCAATTGATTAATATCCTATACGATTCTGATTTAATAGCATTTGATTTAGAGACAACTAGTAATGTACCAATGGAAGCTGAGATTATTGGGATAAGCTTTTCTGTCAAAGAACATGAAGGATATTATATCCCTTTTAGGTATCCTGAAAAAGAAAAAAATAATTTTGGTGAAGATGATGAAAAGATCGTGATTGATAAATTGACCAAATTATTTGAAGATCATTCAAAATTAAAAACTGCTCAAAACATTAAATATAACTCTTTAATTTTGAAAAAATTTGGAATAAATATTGAGGGAATATGCTTTGATACAATGGTTGCTGCGCATTTGATTAATCCTTCAGCAAAATCTATATCTCTAGATACACTAAGCATAGAATATTTTAATTATGAAATGGTACCCGTTAAAGATTTAATTGGAAGAGGAAAAAATCAAATTAACTTGGATGAGGTTCCCCTTGAAAAAGTTGCATTTTATGCATCAGAATATTCAGATATTTCTTTTCAATTAGCTAAAATTTTGAAATTACAATTAAAAGAAAAAGAATTGTTTACATATTTTAATACAATCGAACTACCGCTGCTTAAAGTATTAATTCAAATGGAATTTACAGGAACATTTGTAGACGCCAATTTATTAAAGACAATGTCTGAAAATATTAGTGATAAGCTAGACTTAATTACTTCTTCCATATATGCCATATCTGGAAAAGAATTCAACATTAATTCTACTCAGCAACTAGCTGCAATATTATTTGATGAACTTGAATTGCCAAAAATAAAAAATCGTAGCACTGCAGAAACTGTTTTAAATCAGCTTGGTATCTACCACGAACTTCCCAAGCAAATTTTAGATTACAGGAAATATTTTAAATTAAAAAATACTTACTTAGATTCATTACAAAAGTTAATTTTAAAAGATACAGGTAGAATTCATTCGACGTTTAACCAGACAATCGCGGCAACAGGTAGGCTATCAAGTACTAATCCTAATTTTCAAAATATTCCAATAAGAAGAGAGGAAGGCAAGGAAATTAGAAGAGCATTTCGTGCAGAAAAAAAAGATTGGAAAATATTTTCTTTTGATTACTCACAAGTTGAGCTAAGAATTATGGCACATTATAGTAGAGATCATTCTATGATAGAAGCGTTTGTAAATAATAAAGACATTCATTCTCAAACAGCTTCTAGTATATTTAATGTCCCAACTGATAATGTTCTTCCAGAAATGCGGAGAACTGCTAAGATTGTTAATTTTGGAATTATGTATGGCGCTGGTCCTTTTCGTTTGAGCCAAGAACTCAGCATTCCAAGGAAAGAAGCTTCATCAATTATCAATAAATATTTTGAACAATTTCCTGGTATAAAAAATTACATAAATGATACAATTGATAGTGCAAAAAAAAATAAATACGTTGAAACAATATTTGGGAGAAAAAGATCTGTTTGGGACATTGACTCCGAAAACGGAATTCGGAAAAAAGCTGCAGAAAGAATGGCAATAAATATGCCGATTCAAGGTTCTGCTGCAGAAATGATCAAAGTAGCAATGATAGCTATACATGAGGAAATAAAAAATAACTTAATGAAATCAAAAATGATATTACAGATCCATGATGAACTGATATTTGAATGCCCATTTGAAGAAGAAGATCAGCTTATAAGTTTAGTAGTTAGTAGAATGGAGAACGCAATGAAGCTATCTATACCTATTGTTGTAGATTATGGTTCTGGTAATTCATGGCTCGAAGCTCATTAAAAGTAGAGATATATGGAAGCTAGCATTACCTTAAAAAAGGTTGGAAAGCTAATTGAAAACAAGACCATTCTTGCAGGACTAACTTTTGGCGTTGAAAGAGGTAGTCTTGTTGCAATTGTTGGAGTAAATGATTCTGGTAAGTCAATTCTTTTAAAACTTTTATCAGGATATGAAAACCCTGATTATGGGCAAGTGTTTGTTCATGGATTAGATATCGAAAAGCGAAGAAATGAAACTAGAAAACTTATTGGATATGTTCCGTATGAAAATGATTTAGACCCTTGGCTTACTATTGAGCAGAATATTAGGTTCAATGCTAACCTATATTCAATTCCAAATGAAATTTGTAATGATCGTATAAAAAAATACAGTCATGCGCTTCATCTTGAACCTTATCTAAATGAGTTTTCTTTAAAAGTCTCTGGAGGTATTCAGAAAAAAGCTATGTTAGTCAGAAGTTTAATTCATGATCCAGAGATATTAATACTTGATGAGCCTACTGGATATATGGATGCCGAATCTATTAGACTGACTTGGGATCTATTAAAAAAAATTAAAGGTGGAAAATCAGTTATATATGTTAGTAATTCTTTAACTGAAATAGAGAATGCACATGATAGAATTTTAGTTTTTCATGAAGGAAGAATACTTATGGATGGTCATCTTGATAAGCTTTTAAAGAGTACTATGGATTATCATCAATTTCAAATTGAATTTAGCTCTTTAGACGAAAAACTTTATAAACAATTAAAAAATATTCCTACTGTCGTTTCTCCAAATAGATTGGATAATATTTTTCATTTTTATGCTAGGACAAGAACTGTTTTTTTTGATGTAATTAAAGTTGCATCAGAACATATGATGGTGGATTTGAATGTGAAAAAATTGGGTCTAAGAGATTTGTTAGACTCTGAATTTGCAGGAAAGGGATTAGATTGATTAGGGCTTTTTTATTAAGAAGACTATGGTTGTGGAAAAACAGACTAATTCCAAGTATATTTTTATTTCTTTTCATGCCCATCATTTTGTTTATAATGATAAGCATACCTTTGAAAAACATTATAAGGTATAGTATTTCTGGAGTTCCTTATGATATTTGGGTCTTTCCTGGATTAATTTTTATTGTGGGCTCTTTAGGATTATACCCTATAATATATAGAGAAATATTTGATTTAAGAGTGCATAGGAAAGTGCTTATTAATATTGCTTTAGCGCCTTTTAGCAAAAGTCAGCTAGTATTTGGAAACTTATGTATTTCTGTATTAGAGGCATTAATAATGTGCTTTTTTTCAATATTTATATATTCTTCAATTGTCTCAATTTCTCTCACTGTTATAAATTTCCTTTTCTTGAT
>CACKSF010000016.1 GCA_902602795.1 uncultured Fidelibacterota bacterium | reverse complement strand
CTGACTATTACGGTCCGGAATAAAAAATGGAATTTAAAGATCGTTTTTACTTAATCTTAGCTGGAATCTTTATAGCTTCATTAGTTAGTTGTAATTTAATATTTCAAAAATTTTTTACTTGGACACCATTTGGGGTTTATACATTCGAATTGTCTGTAGGGATTTTACCTTATCCAATTACATTTTTAGTCACAGATTTAATTTCTGAGTTGTATGGCAAAAGAAAAGCCGATCAAGTAGTTATTTCAGGACTAATTGCAAGTGTGTTTGTAATGGGTGTTGTTCTCCTCGCAAATTATGTGCCTAATACATCTTGGTCTCCAGTGAATAATGAATTATTTGAAAAAGTATTTGGATTGCAGGGTCCTGCTGTTTTTGCATCAATGATAGCATATTTATCTGCTCAATTCATTGACGTAAGAGTTTTTCATTTCTGGAAAAAGTTGACTAAAGGAAAGCATCTTTGGTTGAGAAATAATGGTTCAACATTTGTTAGCCAATTTGTCGATACAGCTGCAGTTCTTATATTATTATGTTCAGCTGGTGTGATTGAATGGAGTAGATTTTTGCCTCTTCTTGAAAATGGCTTTCTTTTTAAGATTATGGTGGCCTTAATTGATACACCAATTATTTATGGTGTAATTCATCTATTAAAAGGGAAAATTGAGATAGCAAAATACTAGGAATAACAAAATGATTAGTAAAATAGAAGAGATAACAAAACAATTATTAAAAGAAATAGGAGAAGACCCAAATAGAGAAGGTCTCATTAAAACTCCCCGAAGGGTATCAAAAGCTTGGGAATTTTTTTCGAAAGGTTACAAAGAGAATTTAAATGTAATTATAAATGACGCTATTTTTGAAGAAGATGCAAGAGATATGGTTATTGTAAGAGATGTTGAATTTTTTTCATTATGTGAGCATCATTTAATTCCCTTTTTCGGTAAAGCACATGTTGGATATATACCAAATGGAAAAGTAATAGGTCTTTCAAAAATACCTCGAATAATTGATATGTTCGCAAGACGATTACAAGTCCAAGAGCGTCTTACGCACCAAATTGCAGATGCGATAAATAGTGTTTTGAATCCCAAAGGAGTTTCAGTGGTAATGGAGGGTCGGCATATGTGTATGCAAATGAGGGGAGTTGAAAAGCAAAATAGTTTTACTTCTACAAGCGCCATGTCTGGACAGTTTAAAAAATCTGCAGAAACTAGATCGGAATTTTTATCTATAATTAGTAGAAGGACAGATTAGTTGTTTGACTTTGATTTAGCGGTACTTGGTGGTGGCCCAGGAGGTTATGTTGCCGCAATTAGAGCAGCACAGTTAGGAAAGAAAGTTTGTATAATAGAGAAAGATAAATTAGGTGGTGTATGTCTTAACTGGGGATGTATACCTACGAAAGCTTTATTGAAAAATGCTGAGGTATATCAAACTGTAAAAAAAGCAGACACTTATGGGATTGATGTAAAAGGTGTTTCTGTAGATTTTAAAAGGAATGTTGATAGGAGTAAGTCCGTTGCGAAACAGTTGAGTAAGGGTATTGAATTTTTAATGAAAAAAAATAGGATTACCCACTATATTGGAGTAGGAAAATTAGAATCAAAAAACAATATAAACATAACTCAAAAAAGTAGAAATAAGCAAACATCGGCCAAAAACATCATAATTGCAACTGGAGCTAAACCAAAGACTTTTCAGAATATAAAAATCGATGGAAAGTATATCATTGGTTCAAAAGAGGCTTTAAATTTAATTAAAGTACCAAAAAAAATTATAATAGTTGGATCTGGAGCGATTGGTTGTGAGTTCGCTTTTTATTTTAACAGTTTTGGGGCGAACGTAGAGATTGTTGAAATGCAAAAAAGAATTTTACCTATGGAAGATTCTGAAATATCTGCTGCTTTAAAAGATCGTTTTGTATCTTCGGGCATCAAGATTTATAATAACTCTAAGGTCCAGAGCATAGAAAAATTAAAAACAAAAATTAAAGTCAATATCGTAGCAGAAAGCGGAAATTTACAAATTGATGGAAACCTTGCTTTATTAGCAGTTGGAGTTGAAGGCAACATTAACAATATCGGATTAAATAGTGTCGGAATTAAATTTAAGAATGGAGCAATTTGTATAAATAATCATTGCAGAACAAATATATCAAACATTTATGCTATTGGTGATGTTGCAGGCCCGCCATGGTTAGCTCACAAGGCATCAGCACAAGGGCACATGGTCGCGGATCTTATAGCTGGGAATAGTGTTCATCAAATTGATTATTTAAATATTCCTAATTGCACATATTGTCAACCTCAAGTTGGCTCTCTAGGTCTTACTGAATCCAAAGCTAGAAATCTGGGTCATAATATCAAGGTAGGGAAATTCTTTTTTCGAGCTAGCGGGAAAGCCATCGCAATTGGAAATACATTTGGTTTTGTAAAATTAATTTTTGATGACCGATATGGTGAGCTAATTGGAGCTCACATAATTGGTGATGGCGCGACCGAAATGATTGCTGAATTGAATATCGCCAAAGCGCTAGAATCTACTTGGGAAGATTTAGCTATGACGATGCATGCGCACCCTACTTTATCTGAAGCAGTAATGGAAGCTGCTATGGATGCTTTTGGATCTGCGATTCATCAATAATAATGGGTCCAAAAGAAACTCAGAAAATACTTATTCAAGATCTCGGATTTAAGAAATATAAGAGTGCTTTATCTTTGCAAGAAAAATTACAAAAGCAAAGGATTGCTGGAAATACACCGGATACTCTTCTGCTTGTTGAGCACGAGCCAGTATATACATTAGGAAAGAATGCAAATAGGAATCATCTTTTACAAAGTCGGGACAAATCTGTCGAAGTTCATAACATTGAAAGAGGCGGGGATGTAACTTTCCATGGCCCAGGTCAACTAGTAGGTTATCCAATTTTAGATTTAACAAATTATAAAAAAAGTGTAAGTTGGTATATGAGAACACTTGAAGAGCTTACAATAAGAGTGCTCAAAGAATTTGATATAGAAGGTAATAGGATAAAAGGTTTGACTGGCGTTTGGGTGGAAAATAAAAAAATTGCAGCCCAAGGGGTGCGCATAAGCAGATGGGTAACTATGCATGGTTTTTCAATAAATGTATGTCCGCAGCTTTCCTATTATGATGGAATTATACCTTGTGGTATATTTAATTACGACGTCACTTCAATGGAGGAATGCCTCAATAAAAAGATTAGTATAAAAAAAGTAAAAAATTCTATATCGGAAATTTTTCTTGAGATGTTCACAAGCAGGAATAAGAATGGCTAAACTTCAGGGTTACTCAAAAAATCAGATTATGGATCTTTACCAGAAAATGTTTATATCCAGAAAACTTGATGAAAAAATGCTAATACTTTTAAAGCAGGGTAAGAGTTTTTTCCATATTGGAGCATCTGGGCATGAGGCTGCTCAATTAGCAGCTGCAAACTTAATGAAGAAAAATCAAGATTGGTCTTTTCCCTATTACAGGGACGGCGCATTTTGTATTGGGATTGGGATGACACCAAGAGAACAGTTGCTTTCCTTTCTTGCAAGAGCAGATGATCCTAATTCTGGAGGTAGGCAGATGCCTCAGCACTATGGACATAAAAAATTAAGAATAGTAAGTCAATCAAGCCCTACAGGAACTCAGTTTCTTCAAGCGGTAGGATGCGCGCTTGCTAGAAAAATGAGCAAAGAAGATGATATTGTATATGTTTCTTCAGGTGAAGGAACAACAAGCCAAGGCGATTTTCATGAGGCTATTAATTGGGCGAGTAATGCTAAAGCTCCTGTTATTTTCCATATCCAAGATAATGAATATGCAATATCTACTCACAGATCTGATCAAATGGCCGATACCGTCTATGCTATGACTTCTGGTTATAAAAACTTAGCAAGATATAATGTAGATGGCAGTGATTATTTTGAAACCAGCCTTGCTTTTAGGGAATCTTTTCGACGAGCAAGAGGAGGCAAGGGCCCATCTGTAGTAATTTCAAATGTGGTTAGGTTATTACCGCATTCTAGTTCAGATGATCAAAGGAAATATCGCTTAAAAAAAGCGCTTAAAGAAGATCTTAAAAAAGATCCACTGAAAAAGTTAGAAGAAGAATGCATAAAATCAAATTTTATAGCAACTAAAGAATTTAAAAAAATAAGGAATATAGTCTCTTCTCAAATCGATATTGATGCAGAATGGGCAGAGGCACAACATCATCCTGATCCAGACTCTGCTCTTGATCATATTTACAGCAATTCTCCTTTTCCTAAAGAAAAAAAGTATAAATCTATTTCAAAACAGATAGTTATTGTCGATGCCATTAACCATGCGTTGCATGAAGAAATGACATTAAATGAAAAGATGGTTATTTATGGGCAAGATATTGCAGATCCAAAAGGAGGAGTTTTTACAGCAACAAAAGGGCTATCAGAAAAGTTTGGTAACAAAAGAGTTTTTAATTCTCCTTTAGCTGAATCTTCTATTGTTGGCACGGCTGTAGGGATGGCAATTGCCGGTTATAAGCCAGTTGTAGAAATTCAATTTGGAGATTATATATGGACTGCAATGATGCAAATACGCAATGAAGTTGTAACAATGCGTTATCGATCCAATAATGATTGGTTTTGTCCTATGGTAATACGAGTCCCGGTTGGTGGGTATATTCATGGTGCACTTTGTCATAGTCAATCAATTGATGGTTATTTCATTCATATGCCAGGCATTTATATCGTTTACCCCTCTAATGCCTCAGATGCCAAAGGTCTTTTAAAGATGGCTTGTAGAATGGATGATCCGGTGTTGTTCATGGAACATAAAGGTTTATATCGTCAAGGGTATGCTGCTACGGAAGAACCAGATTCTGATTACATAATCCCTTTCGGGAAAGGTCGTCTAGTAACTAATGGCAATTATTTAACATTAGTAACTTGGGGAGCTATGGTACAGAAGTCAGTTGAAGCAGTACAAGAATTGTTATTAGAAGAAAATGTCGTTGAGATAATTGATCTCAGAACTTTGAATCCGATTGATTTTGATATTTTAGAAGTTTCAATTAATAAAACAGGGAAGGTTCTTATTGTGCATGAAGATAATTTAACAAATGGACCTGGAGCGGAGATTTCAGCTATAATAAGTGAAAATTTTTTTGAATGTCTTGATAGTCCAATAAGAAGAGTCGCTGCGAAAGATTCTCCTATTCCATTTAATTGGGTTATTGAAGAAAAAATACTTCCGCAGACAAAAGATATATCAAATGCAATTGAAGAATTACTGGAGTATTAGATGATCATTGATGTAGTTATGCCTAAAATGGGAGAATCCATTACGGAGGGAACAATTTTAGAATGGAAAAAACGGGTAGGTGATTCAATAGCAATGGATGAAATTTTATTAGAGATTGGGACTGATAAAGTTGACTCTGAGATACCTTCCTCAGCTGAGGGAGTCATTGTAGAAATTTTAGCAAAACCAAACGATGTAATTGAGGTTGGAAAAGTAATTGCAAAAATTGATAGTGAAAAAGAATCTTCTAAATCAAAAGACTCTTTTGAAAATATAGATGAATCTTTCAGCGCGGATCTTTCAAAAGTTGAAGAGAAAATTTCAATTAATGACTCCAAAACTATAATTAATCAAAAAGAAAAAAGGTTTTTTTCGCCAGTAGTTATGAAAATAGTTGCTGAAAATCAACTCCCTTTAAGTGAATTAGAAAAAATTACAGGTACAGGTCGCAAAGGACGAGTTACAAAAAAAGATATTTTATTTTATATCAACGAAAAAGAAAAATCAGAAATAGTTATTCCAAAAAAAGATTTTGGTAATATAGATCAAAAAAGTCAAATAGGAACGTCTAATCAAGAGGAAATGTCCCATATGAGACAGGTAATCTCAAAACATATGGTTGAGAGCCTCTCAACTTCAGCTCATGTTTATGTCATGACAGATGTTGATATGTCTAGAATAGTAGAATTTGTAAAATTGAATGAGGTCTCTTTTAAAGATCAAGAATCTTATAATTTAACTTACACTCCATTTGTGGTACAGGCAGCCGTCCAGGCATTATTAGGGTTTCCCAAAATGAATGCTTCTATAGACGATACCAAAATAAAATACCATAGGCATATAAATATTGGCTTAGCTGTTTCAGTTGATAACGGATTAATGGTACCATCTCTTTTACATTGCGAAGAAAAAAACTTTTTGGGTTTTTGCCGTTCAGTAAATGATATTGCCAAGAGGGCCAGAAAGGGAGACATTAACCCTGATGAATTATCAGGTTCCACATTTAGTATCACAAATTTTGGTGTTTTTGGTGTTACGTTAGGAACCCCAATCATTAATCAACCAAATGTAGGTATTTTGGGAGTTGGTGCTATTAAAAAGAGACCAGTAGTAGTTGAAGATGTAGATGGAGATTCAATTGGAATTAAAAATATGATGATGCTTTCTCTTGGTTTTGACCACAGATTAATTGATGGAGCAGAAGGATCAAATTTTATAACTAGCGTAAAAAGAAATCTTGAGACAATGTCTTTGGAATTTAACTTTTAATGCCTACCGACCATGTATTAAAACTTTACTCAAAAACGATTCAATCGTCTTTTTTGCATTACGGGTTTTGGGATGACCCTGAAGATGTTGAACTAAGCTCTTTATCTTTGCAAGATATAAAAAATGCACAATATCGTTATATTGATCATTTGGCATCTTTTATTCCAAAAGAAACAAAAAGTATCTTAGATGTAGGATGTGGAATAGGGGGGAATGCTTCATTCTTATTAAAAAAAGGTTATTCATTAGAAGCATTGTCGCCAGATAGTTATCAAAAATCTGTAATTTTAGAAAAATTCAAACAAGATGTAACTTTTCATCATTGTAAGTTTGAAGAATTTGAATCTAAAACTATTTTTGATTTAATATTAGAGAGTGAAAGCACATGTTATATTGACATACATCAAGGTTTTAAAAAAGCAAGAAAAGTTTTGAGAAATGGAGGATATTTGCTCGCATCAGATTACTTTGTTTTTTACAGAGATCAGTCAAAAAGCTTACACTTAAAATCTTCTCATGATATGAATAAATACCTTGAAAGTGCTAAAGAAAATGGTTTTGAATTGATAAAGCAATATGATCAAACTGATAATACTATGTTAACGCTTGATTATGCTAATTACCTTGTTGAACGATTTATAAATCCAACTATAGATTATGGGGTGTTTTCTGCTAATAAAAATTTCCCAAAAATTTCAAGAGCGCTTGGTCTATTATTTTCTAAGAAATGGCAAAAAAAACAGAATCAATTAGATTTAATTAATAGTGATCTTTTTAGAAAATATAGAAAATATATGATTTATTTATTTCAAAAAATTTAATGATTTCACCAGATTTAAAAAGTCCTAAGCCAAAAATTCGTCTAAATGTAACAGAGGGTTACAATTATACAAATGATATTGTTCAAACAAACAATCTTCATACAGTTTGTAAAGAAGCTAGGTGTCCAAACATATATGAATGTTGGGATAGAGGAATAGGGACAATAATGATTTTAGGTGACATCTGCACGAGAGCATGTGGTTTTTGCGCGGTAAAAACTGGAAAACCAGTTTGGAATGATCCCCTAGAACCATTCCGTACTTCTATGGCTGTGAAAAAAATGGGACTTAAACACGTAGTCATTACATCTGTAGATAGAGATGATATTAAGCATGATTATGGAGCTACTATTTGGGCAGAAACTATCGATCAAATTCATATAAACGTTCCAGGGTGTAATGTTGAAGTTTTAACTCCAGATTTCAAGGGAAATAAATTTGCACTATCAAAAGTTTTAAATGCGCAGCCTGAAATTTTCAGTCATAATGTTGAATGTATCGAAAGGATTAGCAAAAAAGTTCGTACTCAAGCTAACTGGAGTACAAGCATGGATGTACTAAAATATTCTGTTGAAAGTGGTTTAAAAACAAAAACTGGTATAATGGTTGGATTAGGGGAAACATTTGCAGAGGTTGTTGAAACTATGAAGCAGATAGTTGATACTGGTGTTACTATTTTTACAATTGGACAATATCTTCAACCTACAAAAAATCATCTTCCTGTTGATCGTTATGTGGAAAAATCTGAATTTGAAGATTATGAAAAAATAGGTCTAGAAATGGGATTTAATTTTGTGAAGTCTGGTTCATTAGTAAGAAGCTCATATCAAGCTGATGAGATGGTATAGGATTTTTTTGAGATAAATGCTGTCAAAATGACATCTTTATCTCTTTTGTAAGACTTATCAACATGTATAGATAATTGGTATAGTGATTGTGCTAATAGAAGTATAAAATTTTATAAAGGAAAAAGATGTCTGAAAAGTTATCCGAAAAAGAAATAGAAGAATTTAAAAGCAAGAGCTCTGAAATATATCCAGTAATGCCACTAAGGAATACTGTTTTATTCCCCCAGCAAGTAATTCCGATATACATAGGAAGAAATAGAAGTTTAAAGCTTATTAATGATCTTGCCTCTGAATCAAAATATATTGTAGTTGTAGCCCAGGAAGATGGGTCTATTGAAGATCCAAAACCAGAAGATCTTTATTCATATGGTACGCTTGCTCAAGTACTTAAAGTTTTCGATATGCCAGATAATAGTAAATCAGCAATTGTGCAGGGTATTTCAAGAGTTAAAATCACTAAATATCTTCAAAAAGATCCTTATTTTACAGTTTCCATAAGTTTATTAGAAGATGAAAAGTTAAAGGATCCCTTGGAAGTAGATGCGTTGACAACAAATTTAAAGCAATCATTTGAAGAATTGATGAAAGTTGCACCGAATTTAACTGAAGAGCACTCTGGTATGCTTAAAAATATTCAAAAGCCAAACAGGCTTACAGATCGAGCCATATCTGTTATCACTATTTCTAACCAAGAAAAACAAGAGATATTAGAAGAATTAAATATAAAAACGAGAATTGAAAAGGCTCTTAATCTAATCTCTAGAGAAATTCAAAGAATTAAGCTTGGTGAAGAAATACAGTCAGAAGTTCATGATGAGATTACAAAAACACAGAGAGAATACTATCTTCGCGAACAAATGAAGGCAATTAAAAAAGAACTTGGAGAAGATGAAGGTACAGTTGAATCAAAAGAGCTTGAAGATAAAATAAGTGCAGCAAAAATGCCAGAAGCAGCAAAAAAAGTTGCTATGAAAGAGTTGGATAGATTAGCTAGAATTCCAACCCAGTCTCCTGAATACAATGTTTCTAGAACATATATTGAATGGTTATCAGATGTTCCTTGGAGTAAGGTAACAAAAGACCGAATTGATTTAAAAGAAGCTATGAAAATTTTAGATGAAGATCATTTTGGATTAAATAAAGTAAAAGACAGGATTGTTGAATATTTAGCAGTTAGAAATTTGAAGCAAAAGAAAGATCCTAAAGGCGTTTTAAGAGGACCTATCTTATGTTTTGGAGGACCACCTGGAGTTGGTAAAACTTCTCTTGGTAAGTCTATTGCAAGGTCAATGGGAAGAGAATTTGTTCGTTTGTCTCTTGGTGGAGTAAGGGATGAAGCAGAAATAAGAGGTCACCGAAGGACTTATATAGGGGCTTTGCCTGGAAGGGTTATTCAAAGTATAAAGAAAGCAGGTACCAATAATCCAGTATTTATGCTTGATGAAATTGATAAGTTAGGATCGGATTTTAGAGGTGATCCTTCTTCCGCGCTTCTAGAGGTCCTTGATCCTGAACAAAATCATTCATTTAGTGATCATTATTTGGAAGTTGATTTTGATTTAAGTAATGTAATGTTTATTGCTACAGCTAATTATCAAGATGCTATCCCACCTGCTTTAAGAGATAGAATGGAAATTCTTGATTTTACAGGATACATTGAAGACGAGAAAGTACAAATTGCAAAGAGGCACATACTTCCAAAGCAAATTGAGGAAAACGGTCTTACAAAAAATGAAGTTTCATTTGACATGAATTCTTTAAAAGAATTAATTAGGTCATATACCAGAGAGGCGGGAGTTAGAAACCTTGAAAGAGAAGTTGCAAACGTTTTAAGAAAAGTAGCTAGAGATTTAGTTGAAGAAAATGATAAAAAAATTAAAATCACGAAAAAGAAAGTAGGTGAATATTTAGGAGCTCCAAGATTTCATTCTGAATTGGCTGAGCGTTCTACTAAACCTGGAGTAGTTACTGGGCTTGCTTGGACTGCCGCCGGTGGAGATATTCTTTTTATAGAATCAACAAAGATGAAGGGAAAAGGTAATTTAACCTTAACTGGTCAGTTAGGTGATGTTATGAAAGAATCAGCGACTGCTGCTTTAACATTTGTTAGGTCACATGCTGATGAATTTGGTATTGAAACAAGTTTTAATCAAGAAAATGATATTCATATACATGTTCCTGCTGGAGCGATTCCAAAAGATGGACCATCAGCAGGAGTTAGCATGGTAACGTCCTTAGTATCACTACTTACGAATTCTCCAGTAAAAGAAAAAGTCGCAATGACTGGTGAAATTACTTTAAGAGGTAATGTTTTGCCAATTGGTGGTGTAAAAGAAAAAGTGACTGCTGCACATAGATCCAATATTAAAGAAATTATTCTGCCTGAGCATAATAGAAAAGATTTAGAAGATGTCCCAAGTCATGTAGCAAAAGATTTGAAATTTCATTTTGCAAAGGAAATCAAAGATGTTCTTAATATAGCAGTGCCTCAAGTCTTTAAAAATTAAAATAATATAAAAAATATATAAAAGAATCATTTAATATATGATATAAACATATAGGGCGATTAGCTCAGTTGGTTAGAGCACTGCGTTTACACCGCAGGTGTCGGGAGTTCGAATCTCTCATCGCCCACTTTAAATCTTATAATTGTCATTCCTAAACGTATCAGATGGGTGTGCTGTATTTGCGGCAGATATATTTAAATAGTTTCTAGATAAGTCATCGCAAAATATTAAATATTAAAATTATCAAAGTTTTATTTTTTTGATTTTTATAAAGAAATATTAACTAGTATTTCTTAATTTATAATAGTTAGTTAAAATTAACTTTGTGTTTTCCATCTTTAATATGAATGAAATATTTTATTTTTTTGCAAATATAACTAGTCAAACAAGAGTTCTTTTTTTAGTTGGTGGACTTTTTCTTTTTATGCTACTTGAGTTTGGAGTACCTTTTTCCAAATCTCCATATGATAAGTTAAATCATGCTAAAATAAATATTACCTTCACTCTTATTACTTTGATAATCAATTTATTTGGTGCAATTGGAATATTAAAATCGGTTGATCTTGTTCGGGCATATAATTTTGGTTTATTAAATATTATTGAAACTCCATTATGGTTGTACGGGCTCATAGGGATAGCTTTAATGGATTTTATTGGTGCTTGGATTGTTCATTGGATACAGCATAACATAAAATGGATGTGGAAGTTTCATATTATTCATCACAGTGATCCCAATGTTGATGTGACAAGTGGACTCAGACATCATCCTGTAGAGAATGTTTTCAGGCTGTTTTTTACTATTTTAGCTATTTTAATTTCGGGTGCAAATTTTGGTTTAGTTATGATTTATCAAACTGTTTCTGCATTTTTTGCTCATTTTTCTCATGCAAATATCCATCTTCCAGTAAAATTTGAATATTTGATATCTTCTATTTTTGTTACTCCTAGATTTCACAGGATACATCATCATTTTAGGCAACCTCATACAGATAGTAATTATGGGAATATTTTTTCTTTTTGGGACTATATTTTTCAAACAAAAAAAGATTTTAAAAATTTAAAGAATATTCAATATGGAGTTGATACCCATATGAAAAAAGAGGAAATATCTAGTATTATAAATTTACTCACAATTCCATTTCAACCATATCGATCTTCACACAAATGAATTATTTAGTTTAATTATTTAAAGCTCTGCAAGGAAAAATTATTAAAAAATCAAAAAAAATTAATATTAAACAAACATTTTCAAAAATTTCTGAATATTGGACGCCAAAAGTTTTAGCAGAAATGAATGATTATCAATTTAAAATTGCCAAAATTAAAGGTGAGTTTATTTGGCATAATCATAGAGATACTGACGAAGCGTTCATTGTTGTTGAGGGAAGTATGAAAATAGCTTTAAATGATAGAACAATAAATTTATCTGAAGGCGATCTTTATGTCGTGCCAAAAGGAGAAGAGCATAAACCCTTTGCTGATAAAGAATGTAAAATAATGCTTGTTGAGTTGAGAGGAACGCAAAATACGGGGCAAAAAACCAATAGGCTTACTGTTGAGAATAATCAATGGATATAAAGATATCATATAAAAACTGAGGAATATTATGACTGACAAAAAACTATTAAAAAAGCAATATGAAAAAAAAATGCAAGAGTTACAAATTAAACTTGTTAGGTTGCAAGATTGGGTAATTGATAAAGGAAAAAAAGTAGCCATTATTTTTGAAGGGAGAGATGCTGCGGGTAAAGGTGGTGTAATAAAACGGATTGCTGAACATTTAAATCCTAGATATTGTAAAATTGTTGCTTTGGCAGCGCCAACAGAGCGAGAGAAATCACAATGGTATTTTCAAAGATATGTAGCTCATTTACCTGCAGCTGGTGAAATTGTAATTTTTGATCGAAGTTGGTACAATAGAGCTGGTGTTGAACGCGTTATGGATTTTTGTTCAGAAAAACAATATATTAACTTTTTACAAACTTGTCCGGAATTTGAAAGAATGATAATAAGCTCGGGGATTCAATTAATAAAGTACTGGTTTTCAGTGAGTCCAGAAGAACAAATGAAAAGGTTTAACGCAAGAGCTGAAGATCCTACTAAAGGTTGGAAGTTAAGTCCTATGGATTTAGAATCCGTTAAGCGATGGGATGATTACTCAAAAGCAAAGGATAATATGTTTGAGCATACAGACACTCAATTTTCGCCATGGAATGTGGTAGAATCAGATAATAAGAAAAAAGCCAGAATAAATTGTATAAATCACTTTTTAGATCAAGTTAAATATGCTCCTGTTAATATGCCAGAAGTTGTAATGCCAGACAGAGTACAGCAAAAGCACTATGAAAGGCCTCCAAGGTCAATATACAATTATGTAAAAGAGGTTCTATAATTTATTAATGTTCAAGAAAATCTTGGGGCATAACTTTCTAATTCATGATTAAAAAGATAAGATATGCCCCTTTTCCTACATACCAAGAGAGATTTTATACACTCTCAATCAAAATATATGGTTAAAGCTTTATTACTCCCTATTGAAATTTTTTCAATGGTGACTAAAGTCACATTAGTAAAGAAAATGAATAATTTAAATATCAATCTAAAAACTCATCACAAATTAAAATGATGATTTACAAATTAATTTTATCAACTTTTGATACAAAAACGATCTTGATATTAACACCGAGGGTAGTTGCTATTTTTTTTGTTTTTTTTCAAGTCTTGGGTATGGTGTTATATCCAGGAGGTACCATTCATGATTTATCAACCAATCGATATTCGTTCACATCAAATTTTTTCTCAGATATGGGAGCATATCAAGCAAGGAATGGTGATCCAAACTATTTATCGATGATCTTTTTTTCTATATCTTTGATATTGGTTGGAGGGACTTTTGTACTTTATTACTTAGTATTACCAAAAATCTTTGGAAATAATAATAGGAATTACTATCTATCATGGATGGGAACAATTTTTGCTTTTGGTGGATCTATATGTTTAATAGGTACAGGCTTAACTCCTACCGATCTGGTTTTTGAATCTCATATTTTTTTTGCAAATAATATATTCCATAGCTTTCTTGTTACTTCTTTTTTTTATTCTATTGTTATTTTTGACACAAACATTTTAGAAAAACGTTATGCTATTGGGTATGTAGTATTCTTTATTTCTATTTTGTTATACGTGGGAGTCCTGCAATTTGGCCCTTCTGCAAGTACTGGAAAATCAGAATTAATATTTCAAGTAGTAGCACAAAAATTAATAGTAATTGTTTTTTTTCTAACAGTTTTTCATCAAACATTTGGATTTAGTAAAATTCAGATTGATTAGTAACTCTCCAGATATAATTGAATTAAAACGAAAAGATACTTTTTTGTTCTATCCCCTGATGAATGAAGATGAAAGACTCTATATTAAAAATATTCTATCTAAGTCAACTTTAGAAAAACAATATTCTCATAAAATAAATGGAAGGTGGGAAAATCAATATATAGATTTAGATTTGATCCCTGAGATAAAACCTGTGTTATCAATGGCATGTAAATTTGGAAATTCAATTGTTAACAAACCTCTAATTATTCCTCATAAACAATTAGGGTTTCACTATAATGAATTTTGGTTTAACATATCAAATACTGGAGACAAAACTGGTTGGCATGACCATAAAGAAAATGCAAAAATTTCAGGTGTCTATTATATAAGCGTTCCTGAAAAGTCTGGAAATATAATTTTTAGAAAAAATGACGGAAATAAATATAAAAAATGGTTTGTAAAACCAGAGGATGGGATGATGATATTATTTCCATCAAAACTAAAACATTGTGTTGAAATTAATAAGAGTTATGATACTAGAATATCATTATCATTCAACCTGTATACCTTACCAATTAAAGGTGACAAAATAAGAAATTTGTATTCTTCAAAAAAATTCTACTCATGAATAAGATCGTTTAATATTTATATATTTAAGTTATCTTGAACTAATAATTAGCCATGAATAAGTTCTAAATTATATGGTGTAATAATATTTGTTTCTTTTGCATTTGTTTTGATTATTGTTGTCATCATATTTTTAGATGGATATGAATACATCAAAAAATTCAATGTTGAGTTTTGAATCAATCGGATATTTAATAGAATTTACTTTAGATGTTGGAAATAATCTTTTGAAACAATGTTGCAAAAAAGAGTAGGTATATATGCGATTTTTTTTAAATATGAATGTTATTATATTTTACTTAATTATATCTACAACTAAAAATTTTGCGCAAAATATACCAAAATCCAATCCAGTTAGTACATATTCGATCGTGGCTTACGATGAAGGCACTGGCCAGTTTGGAGTAGCTGTTCAGAGCCATTGGTTTTCAGTGGGTGCTTTAGTGCCTTGGGCAAAAGCAGGTGTGGGTGCTGTTGCAACCCAGTCCTTTGTTAAAGTAGATTATGGACCTGATGGTTTAGCGCTTATGGAAGCAGGTATATCTGCAAAAGACGCGTTAAATCAATTGATTTCTAAAGACAGCGGACAGGCTGTAAGACAAGTGGCTATGATTGATAGTAAAGGCAGTGTTGCTGCGCATACAGGTGAAAATTGTATTTATGCTGCAGGACATAAAACAGGTAAAAATTATTCTGTTCAAGCAAATTTGATGGAAAAAGAAACGGTCTGGGATGCTATGGCAAAGGCTTTTGAAAACACCCAAGGGGATCTTGCAACAAGAATGATGGCATCTTTAGAGGCTGCTGAAAACGAAGGAGGTGACATTCGGGGTAAGCAATCTGCTGCTATGTTGATCGTTACTGGCCAGCCAAAAGGTATTCCATGGGAAGACACAGTTATGGATATAAGAGTTGATGATAGTAAATATCCTCTAAAAGAATTAAAAAGATTAATCAGAATTCATACTGCTTATCAACATGCTAATAAAGGTGACCACTATCTTGAGATAAATAAGGTTGAAAAGGCTCTAGTAGAATACGGTTTAGCATCTGAATTATATCCAGAAAATCCTGAGCTTCCCTATTGGTCGGCTGTAACCTTGGTTGGATTGGGAAAATTAGATAAAGCTCTGCCAATTTTTTCAAAGGTTTTTAAAAAAGAGCCAAGGTTGAGAACGATGACTCCTCGTATTGTAGATGCAGGCTTACTGCCTAAAGATGAGCACATATTAAAACTAATAATGGAGGTATATTAAAAATGATATACTTAAAAAATATATTTAAATATTTTTATATTATTTTAACTCCCGTTACAAGTTTTTCACATCCAGGAGATTTAGTGGAATATAATTTTCAAAATACACTTTCAATTTCAACTCTTAATATTTTTTTAAACAGTTTGGGATATAATTCTACGAATATAATGTACCCGATTTCTGTTTACGACATAAAATATGAATCCATAGATCATAACGGAGCAGTAGATACACTTTCCGGGTTAATATCCTTCCCACATTCTAATACAGATGCCTTCCCAATTTTAACGTATCAACATGGGACCTTGGTATTAGATAGTCAAGCCCCCTCTATCACAGGTTTAAGTGTGGGTAATTATGAAGCTCTTTTCGTTGGCTTAGGAACTACTCCAGCTGGTTTTATAACCGTCATGCCAGATTATGTAGGAATTGGGAACCCTGAGAAGTTTCATCCTTATATGATTGCTGATCCCCACACGCGATCAGTAGTAGATATCTTAAGAGCAACTAAGGAGTTATCTTTAATTTTAGAAGATACATTCCAATTTAATGATCAATTATTTTTAATTGGTTACTCGGACGGGGGTTATTCGACCTTAGCATCTCAAAGAGGAATTGAAAACTATTACAGTCATGAGTTTAATATTACAGCATCTTTCCCAATGGCTGGTCCTTATGATTTATCTGGAACAATGGTAGACTTTTTTTTATCAGGGCCGGATTATTCAGAACCATTTTATGTGCCTTACGTATTAACTAGTCAATTATGGTACTATCAGGGTTTAGAAGTTGACTTTACTGACTACTTTGAACCTTTTTGGGCTGATACTCTTCCGGGACTTTTTGATGGTACACACTCCGGTGATTTTATTAATAATTTAATGCCAGAAAATCCATTAGACATTTTATTACCAGAAGTTTTAGAAGATTTTGAAAATAATGAGAATCACTTTTTTCGCCAAAAACTTACATTAAATACTTTATTAGATTGGGTGCCACAAAATCCTGTTCATTTTTTCCATGGAATGGGCGATGAAATAGCACCTTATGAGAATACTCAAATTGCGTATGATACATTCGTTGGTCAAGGTGCGCAAAATATTAGTATGAATTTGTACCCTGAATCGTATGGTGGGCATGGAGAAGTCGCTGCAATTGCTCTTAGCGATGGTTTTGAAGCCATACTCGGTTATCAAGTTATATTAACGAAAGGTGATTTAAATGGAGATCAATTAATAACTTTAAATGATATAGAGATATTATCTTCGGGATTGCTTTGTGAAATCAATCTAACGCCATTCCAGTATTGGGCTTCTGATGTTGACTTTACTAATAATGTATCAGTTTTTGACCTCATTTCATTAGCAGATAGAGTACAGTAAAAAATGAAAAAAATACTTATAAGAGCCCTCATAGTTTCATTTTTAGGATATTTATTTTTTAATTATTTCCTTATCTGGTATACACATGTAGGATGATTTCTCCGTTTAAAAAAATGATAATCATGGTTTTTTGGATGAGTACTGCAGCTGGACTAATAATTGGATTGGATTCTTTATTTGAAATTCCAGATGAGGTAAGCGGCGTTGCCTACTTCATTTGTATTGGGATCGCTGCATCAGGTACGCTTAATTATTATAAATGAGTAGGAAAGCCACAGATATTTTTAGTGAATGGGCGTCTATTGGTAGAGATGAGGGGATGCAAAAAAATCATTGGAAGGCTGTTAAAAATATGTTCCAAACGCTTATCAAAGAACAATCCAAACCATTTTCATTTATTGATGCTGGATGTGGAAATGGATGGGCCGTAAGAGAAATGAAAAAAAACCATCTATGTGTAGAGGCAGTTGGTGTAGATGGGGCGTTAGAAATGATTGAAAGGGCAAAAAAAATCGATCCAAATGGAAATTATATCTATCATGACTTGATGGAATGGAAGCCATTAACACCTGTTGATATTGTTCATAGCATGGAAGTTATTTATTATTTTAATGATCCAAAAAAAATAATCTGCCACATCAAGGATAAATGGCTAAAACCTAAAGGAAAATTTATTATGGGGTTAGATTTTTATAAAGAAAACAGTGATTGTCATAATTGGCCAAAACAATTGGACACACAAATGACATTACTACCAATTAATCAGTGGGTTGAACTTTTGAAAAACTGTGGCCTTAAGGATGTGATGAGTTATAAGACGAACACAACCGATAGTTTTGAAGGTACACTGGTCTTGCACGCAAAAAAATGAATTAAATGAAATTAAAATCTCTAGCATATATTTTATTTTTTTTTCTTGTGATGTCTATGTATGTTTTTTCGTGTCAATATTCACAAAATAAAAATAAAATAACATCAAATAAAAAACAAAATATATCAAATAAAATGAAAAAAACAGAAGCAGAATGGAAAAGGTCTTTAACGGACCAAGAGTACAGAATCCTTAGGGAAAAAGGAACAGAACGCGCTTTTACAGGCAAATATGATGGACATTTTGAAAAAGGTGTATATAATTGTGCTGGGTGTGGTACTCAACTTTTCGAATCTGAAACTAAATATAGATCCGGTTGCGGATGGCCTGCCTTTTATGATGCAATTCCTGGATCGGTTGAAGAGCATAAAGATAATACACTTGGGATGAGGCGCATAGAAATTACATGCAGTAAATGCGATGGACATTTAGGCCATGTATTTAATGATGGTCCTAATCCTACAGGTTTAAGATATTGTATAAACTCAGTATCTATGGATTTCGAACCGAAGAATATAGAATAATCAAAAAATGACTGATAAGGAATTTTATGTAACTAAAGGCTATGGATTTATAACAGGAGAAGATAATGAAGATTATTTTGTGCATTTAAGTGGATTATGTGAATATCTTAAAAGTAAAGGATTTCGTGCTGGTCAAAGAGTATCATTTGATGTGGATTTTGGAATGAGGGGTGATAAAGCTATTAATGTTAGAATTGATTAAAATATTAAAATTCAAAGATCTTTGAAAATTTTTTTCTGAATTATCCTTTTTGCCTCAAGTGGTATTTTATGACCGCCATTGAAAATATATAGATCTGTTTTATATCCTAAATCCATAAATAGTTTAAAAGCTATTCTACTTTCTTTAGAGTTAATAATATGGTCTTTTTCTCCATGAATAAGCAATACTTCAGTATCTTTACTTAAATTATTTTTTTCCTTCTTGAAATAACTTTTATTTTTAATAAAACCTGAGATTGGTATTATTCCACCGATGGAAAACTTCTGTTTAATTATGAATTCCATTGCCAGGCATGCACCCTGAGAAAAGCCAAGAATAAAAATATTTTTATACCGGTAACCATTTTCAATCAAATTTTGAATTGTATGGTTTAAAATATCGAAAGATTTCTCATATTCCCACCCATCTTCATCATCTTCATTAAACCAACTAAAACCTTTTGGTTTTGATTTGTAAGGACCTTCTATGAAAATCCAATCGGTTTCTAAAAATCGCCATTGTTTAGATAAGGAATTAAGCGATTCAGCGTTTCCAGTCCATCCGTGAATAGCTATTATTGCTCGTTTATTTGTTTTGATAGATTGTGTCATAGGTACATTATTTCATCTAAAAAGATTACAACAACAACTTTCGACGATTTCTGCAGAGTCAAAGTTATCACCATCCATCTTAAAACGTATACATTCTCCAACTCCGGCACTAATTGCAATATCATTTAATTTGGGAATATCTGTAAGTACTACTTCTTTATATAAAAAGCCATCAAGCAATCCACCTCCGCAACCCATACAATCCGTACTGTCTACGTTTGAATAACAACTGAAAAAGAAAAATAAAATAAAAAATATTCTTAGCGTTTTCATGGCTTATCCATTGTCCGATTTAATTCATATTGCTCCATTTTTTTAATGAAGTCTTTAAGGTTTTTTGCTCTTAATAAGGGGCTAATCTTGATATTTTGTTTTATTTTTATACTAGGTTGTTTACCATAGTTATGCCCTGGATACAATCTTAAATCTTTTGATAAAATCAATAGCCTTTTGTAAACAGAATTATATAATTCTTTAATGTCACTTCGTTGACTAATTACTCGGCCTGTCCTACCCACAAATAAGGTGTCACCTGTAAATAAAGTAGGTTTTAATAGATAGCATATAGAGTCGAAATAATGCCCAGGAGTATATATGGATGTAAATGGTAAATGCCCTATTTTAAATCTTTGTTGATGTTTAGTAATTCTAAAATTTTTTATCTTATGCACTAATGAAGATTCTGAATGCCCAAACACAATCATATCAGGAAAAATATTAATATAATCATTAAGGTATCTAATATGATCTGGATGAGTATGTGTAATTAGCAAAGCCAACGGAGGATTTGGAATAAAGGGCATAATTTGATCAATCGGAATAGCAGCATCAACCAAGACACTAGACCTTGTGTGGCTACAGGTAATCAAATATGTAAAGTTTTTATCATAACCTCCCAAAAAGGGGCGAACTGAAAAATCTGTCTCAGGGCTCATTAATTCTAAGTTACTTTAGTAAAAAATCTTTAATTTTTAATAATATATAGAAGTATCAATTTACAAAAAGATCTTTTTTGCCATGAATAAAAAACAAATCGCATTGTATTTAATATTTGGAGGAGCTGCAATTGTTTTATTAACGTTTATTTCTTCAATTTTTTCATTCTTTGGTAGTCATCCTTGGCTAGGCTTGGCTTTTGTATCAATTGGTGTTGGTGTATTTTTATTAGCTTTTGATTAATAGTTAGTCTGTGGGGATTTAAATGAAGTATCTTTTTTTTACACTTTTAGTTTTTGCAATTGTTAATTGTTCTAATGAACAAACTTCAAAATCTGTATCAACGTTGTCTTCATTTAAAGACTCAACGAGTTACGCTTTAGGGGCTGATTTAGGCGAAAACTTAAAAAAACAAAATGTTGAAATAGATTATGATGTTTTTATGGCAGGGTTAACAGATGGTATGGAAACAGGTTTTATTAAGTTGGATCAGAAGCAAAGAAGAGAGGTTATGGCAACGCTTCAGAAAAAATTAAGGGAAAAAGCGGATTCAGAAGGAAAAAACAACTTGAAACTTGCTGACGAGTTTTTAAAAAGCAATAAAGAAAAAGACAATATAAAAGAAACACCTACAGGATTACAGTATAGAATTATTAAGGAAGGAGAAGGGAATAGTCCTAAAAAAGAGGATAGAGTTAGAGTACATTATGTTGGTAAACTAATGGACGGAACAGAGTTCGATAGCTCCATTAAAAGGGGGCAGCCATCTGAATTTGGGCTTACGCAAGTTATAAAAGGATGGACTGAAGGACTTCAGTTAATGAAATTGGGAGCTAAGTACGAATTCTTCATACATCCGAAAATTGCTTATGGATCTAGACCAAGGCCAACCATTCCTGCAAACAGTTTATTAATTTTTGAAGTAGAATTGCTAGACATTATAAGTAAGTAATTAAATAGGTACTCATGCTTATTTATAAAAAAAATGATTTAGGGCTCATTAAAAAAAATTAGTCAACACAGCAATCAATTAAGTTTGATTTGTTAAAATCAAAGGAATCTTTTGCAAAATAAAGTTTTAGCATATATCTCGATTATTTTTCTAGCTTCCTGCAGTCCAGATATTCCTGAGGATGGAAATTTTCTTAAGTGGTCAACAAATATTGAGATCCCATTATTTACAGATTTTATAACCCTTGAGACTCTTGCAGAAGATTCTCTCATTTCTATTGAAAATCTTTCTAATTATTTTCAGGATGGGGACTTATCAGATTCTATCTTTGTATACCACAAGCAAATAAATATTGAGAAAGTTGAGGTAGGTAATAAATTAAAGCTTGATCCTATATCAACTAGTTTCAGCCAAAGTATAGATGACGTATCAGTATCATCTATCGAGAAAAATATTTCCTCAAAAATAGGGATGATGACATTAAATGAAATTGATCCCACCGGTACTGATCCTTTTGTTTTTCGAGATATTTATCCTGAAATAGAGCAGGTCCCAAATGGCGCAATGGTTTCTATCCCTTCCTTTGAAATTATTCCAATATTTAACTCTTTTACCTTTGACGACTTTGCATCTGCTAATTTTTCTCAAGGATTACTTGAGTTAACCATTGAAAATAGCATGGTTATTCCCATAGGCACTCCGCTAGTTATTGAACTTTTAGAAGTAATTTTAGGAGATACTACTAATATACCTGGAGCGTTTTTACAATTTGATACTATCATTGATGCTAATAATGGAAGTGCAACCGGGACTATTGACTTAACCAATGTTTCTCTTCCAGGAGAAATTCTTGTGAAAGTGTCAGGTAATTGTCAGGGAACTTCTGGAGTACCAATTTTTATTGATGAACAAGCTAAAAATTCTGGATTTGTTGTTTCTATAGGAGGTTCTGGATTAGAAGTATCAGAAGCAAATGCTAAAATTCCCCAACAGTCTATTGAAGAAAATGGAACTATCTCACTTGCCCCCGATTCAAATAAAGTTGTCAATGCTCTAATTGAAAGCGGACAGTTATTGATAGAGATCGATAATTATATGGAATTGTCAAGTACACTTAATATATCAATTCCTAATCTTGAAGATCCGGCTGGAAATATATTTTCTACTAGTTTAGACATTTTATCTAATACATTTGAAATTATTAATCTTACAAATTTATCAGGTTATTCTTTATTGATGGATCCTAATGATCAATCTGTGCAGTACAATTATGATGTTTTGACAGTTGATTCCGGAGAAAATTTTATTTCTGTAACATCTAATGATAGTATTAATGTAAAAATCGGTCTTCAAGGGATAGGACAAGGGTCTAATATAACTTTTTCCGAATTTACTGGCTATTTGAGCCAAGATGCTATGTTGGACTCTAATTCTATAAATTTAGAATCTGCTACAATAGTTGATGAAGCAGTCTTGAATTCAGGACGGCTACAATTATCAATTATGAATAATATTGGGATTGAGGCAGTGGTTAATTTTTCTATAAATGAGTTAATAAAAAATGGATCTGCTTTGGACACTTCATTTTTAATATCGGATCAACCCTCGCTTATTTTTTTAGATTTAGCTGGATATACGCTAAATCTTGTCCCTGATTTAAACCCTCAAACCGTAAATTATGTTTCTTCTATTGATATTCCTTCGGATGAATTAATCTCTCTTTCTTTTGGGCAATCTATTATGATAGATGTAAAAATGGATAGCCTGTCTTTCTCGGAGATTAGTGGATATGTTGATCCGGTATTGGTTGAAATAGATAGCATTGAACAACAAATTGATCTTCCTGACGAAATCAGGAATCTTGATTTTTCAATTATAAATATGGAATTTTCTTTCCAATCTAGTTTGATGTTACCTGTATTTCTAAATCTTGAACTTTTATCCATAAACGATGAGACCGGAGAGATTTATCGAAAAATTATCGAGGATATAAATATTACTGAAACTCCAAACTTTTACATTGACAGTGTCGAGCAATTAATTAATATAAAACCTAATCGAATCATTGCAACAGGGAATGCTAAAGTTGGCTCTTTAAATGATTTTGGTTCTGTCTCGACCTCGGATTCATTAAGTGGAATTCTTAAAATTGCTGCTCCTTTAGCATTTGAGATTGATGAAAATAGTGAAATAGAATTAGATCCTGAGGAATTTAAAGCCGTGGAGATAGAAGATTTAATTAGTGCCACATTATTTATTGATTACCAGAACGAATTAGAATTGGGGGCAGATATTTCCATTCTTATGGCCACAGACACAAACTTTTTTTATACCGGTCAACCGGATACGCTTGCAAAACTAACAATACAATCATCTCAGACAAATATAGACAGTATAATTCTTGATGAAACGCATTTTGAATTATTGGCAAGGGAAAGGAACTATATCAAAACTCTCTTAAAAATCAGCGGAAACAATGACGAGCCCACTCGCTTCTTATCAACGGACACTATAAGATTTTCTGCTTATCTAAAAAGCGAAGTAATTGTAGATCCTAACGCATACGAATGATCAAATGACTAAAAGATATAATATCTTATTTGTCTTGTTATTTACATTTATTCATTCACAATATGTTCAAGTAGCTCCTGAAATAGCAACAGCAGGCGCGTTTTTAGGTGGTAAGCTTGGAACACATTCAATTCACTCCAACCCTGCTTTACTAGGTATCCAAACAGGAGAGTTTACACAGAGATCTCTAGTCGATACATTCAAGGTTTCATATGGCGTGAAGCTTGCACAATCAATTGACAAGAAAGAATTACAAGAAATTAAAACTAAACTTAATCAAGATGGTTTTGAAAGAGAATATAAAATTTACAAAGAAGATTCCTTATTTATACTATTTACGAAAGGGTTTAAAGATTCCTTCTCAGCATTTAATTATTCGAGTAACCTACCTGTATCTATCCCACTAAAAACGATATATTCAGATACCACATGGGAAATAATAGAAAAACCAAAAATTATATATAGTATACAAGTTTTGGCAACGCCAAATCAAGATACTCTTAAATCTTTTAAAAAAAGATTCAAAGAAAGTCTTAAAGAATTTCCTACCAAAGTTGTTCTTAAAGATTCACTTTATAAATATTATGTAGGGTCATTTGACTCTGAAGAAAAAGCAGTCATGCTAAAAGGTAATCCCACTATTCAAGGCATTGATGAAAAATCATTTATTGTCTCTAGCTACAATAAAATTCCTGAAGGGATTTCACCAAAGTTTAGTTTTACATTTCCATTTAGATTCACGTTTAATCTTCAAAATAATTTTTTAAATACAAATGAGTTAAACAAATATATAAGCGCAGATATGATTAAGAATCCGTCAATTAAAGATGATTTAATTCATAGTCTTCCAACATCAGGATTAAGCAGCATTTTATGGTTAAATAGTGGACTGTTTGATATGACCTATAAAAACTTTGGTCTATCTTTATTGAATTTGAATGCTTTTTCAAAGGTAAATATTCCTAAAGAATTAACCCAAATAATCTTCGAAGGAATTAACTTTAATAAACCACAAAATATTTCAAGTTTCGATTCCAGAGGATTCATTTACAACGAAATAAAATTTTCATTTGGAAAAAAGTTGGATTTCAAGCAGCTAGGATCTCCAGTTTATGTTGGTTTTGGTTTAAAGTATTTAAATGGTATTTTTTCATTTATAGAAGAATATGATGGCCTAATTACTACAAAAGAAGATAGCATTTCCATTTTCTCTGATTTGGAGGTAATGTATACAGGTCTAAATCATTTAGCGTCTGGCTTTGGTATTGATTTGGGGTTTTATAACAGGGTTAATGATAAAATATCTGCACAATTAAGTATAATGAATCTAGGAAGTTTTTTAAAAAGCGAGACCGTTACTAACCGCAGAAGTATTAATAGAATAAATCTTTCAAGTAGTGATTTTAGTAATATTTTAGACTACACTGATGCACAAAAAGATTCAATCAACAACACGTTTTCAATTCTTGATACAACAACTTATGTTGAAGATGTTTCAATCAAAATTCCATATAGTTTGAATATTGCTGCGAGTTATAATTACTCAAATAATCTGCAAATTAAATCGGCTTTAAGATATCTAGGTCAAACAGATTTTACAGGGTCGGTCAATCCAAAAATTTCATTGGGGATAGTGGCCTTTCCACAAAGATCCTTTTCAATTCTTGGAGGTGTTTCTTTAGGAGGAATAAATAAATTAAATGTTGGAAGCGGTTTTGATTTAAAATTAGGAAATTTTTGTTTTCACTTTGCAGCTAGCCAATCAGGAGGTCTTTTAAATTCAGCGAAGGGTTTTAAAGTTTCATCTGAATTTAGAATTTTAATTTGATTTTAGGTCCCAATACACTAATTCAGTATCGAATTTTTAGACAATTCTATAAATTTAAAGGAGTATCCCAAGCATTATATTTATCTACTTCAAAAGGTTGAACATTTAAACCTTCAGTTACGCATTCATCTAAAATAATATCTAAATAAAATTCATTATTTATTCTACGTTTTTTAGCAATAGTTTTATTTCAATATTCTAAAAAGTGTTAAGCTTTTCTAAAACTAAAGGAACGTGTAATAGCATGATTCTTTATCAGTTTATTAATAATAGGAAATTTACAAGATACCTTTTAGACTTGTCCAATTTTAGCTATCCATACATTTCAGGGTTTTTCACACCTAATTTATTGTTTCTAAAAATTCAGACTGAAGGATCTGAGGTAATTAACTTTTTATTGGTATTAGTATTATTATAATTCATTAAACAATATTGAGATCCTTTAGTTAGAATGCCACTTGGTCGAAAGTATTTTTTTGCTAACAAGCAAGTAATTGCTTGACCTTCAGTTAAAAAGTAAACAGTTATAATCTTTGGTTAGTAAGCCTCAAAACAGGTTTACCATTAAGGATTGATATTTAAGTTGAAGAGATTAATATGGCAATTGAATATATGGGGAAATAGCATTATAAAGAATCATTCTACGATAAAAATACATTTGAAATAATTAAATATAATGATAAGATGAAAAGAAAAATATGTAAAGAGCATGATGTGAACGTCATCGATATAAAGTATACTTGGTTGGAAATAGAAAAAGAGATTAGAAATATTTTACATAAAAATGGGATTGAGATTTCTAAGCAACATTTAAAATATTAATTTATAAATAGATATTTTTTTAAACCTGAGCTTTATAGAACAATTATTCATTTTTGAAATATATTTATCTGTTTCTCTATGGGAATATGTCAGTTTTCAAACAAAAACAGAAGGTATTAAGTATAGTAATGGTTATGGATATTTTTCATTAATTCAGTGGTTAGCAATTGGAATTGGTCTAGTATCTATTTTTGGTTTAAAAGTAGGGCTTATTGCTTTTGGTTTTTGCCTTATAGTTTTACAATACATTTGCCACTTTACCTTAGGTTTAATCCTAGATCAGTTTGCAAAAAGTAATAAAGACTTGCCTCTTGCTTTATTTGCAATAAACGTATGGGTTTTAGTAATTATTACGATTTATATTACGTTTTTTAACTAATACATGAACAAAAAAATAGAACAACCTTTATGCATTAAGCCCTACATTTGTGGGATGATGGTTAGATTAATTGCTTTTAACTTTCTATATTGAACCCTTAAACAATTTTTCCTTGATTAATCCAGAGGTCGTAGCCATTTATAATTTTATCAAACTTAGCTTAAATAGATGATGTGTTTTTTAATAGTACTAAGCTACTTGTAAGTATTCTTCTGTTCGAAATTTCCTTTAACCTCGATCTTGCAATCTTTCTATTCTCTCGTGTTAGAGTTCTTAAATACTTTTCTCAATTATCCCAATCTCTTACATGATCGCCTTTTGTTGGGCTTTCATTATAATTAGATTGTTTTCCTGATAATACTCTGTTTCTTTATCTAAAACTTTCCTATCAAATTCATCTTCTAAAAACTTTATCTTTCGTTTATTGGTTTTAATAAGAAGAGTTAGATCAGGAGGTTAAATACCCCAGTATGCTTTTTGTAAATCCTCTTCAGTAAGCCATATTCTTTTAGAGATGTGTTTTATTTTTTTGGTCATTACAGGATAACTATATCAAATGAAATGATCGTATTATGGCTTATTTTGTCTTTATTTGGCATATTTGGATATAATAAAATATGGAAGCAAAAAGTCCCCCTGTTTTAATGTCCACTTATCGCGAAAACATCTTTTTCTAATGGTGTACCCCGGACAGGATTCGAACCTGTGACCCTCTGCTTAGAAGTTTATTTCTCCATCCAAAATAGAATTTTTTTCTTGTCGATAATTTGGTATTTAGAGTTTTTTCTAAATATTTTTCTAAATACTTTTTTTCTAAAAAACAGCAAATCATATCTTTACTAAATAAAGGTTTAAATCCTTTTTTCACCTTTATTCTTTTTTCCTCTAATTCCTTATATTGTCCATCTTCTTTGGTTAGTTTTGAGAACTTTTCTGATTTAATTTTGGTATTTTCCTTTTTAGTTTTCATTTAATCACAATTACTCGTATCCTGTTCTCCCACATAATCTTCAATACAAGATGGATATGGGGGACAAAGTTGGTTATCAGATATGTTCAAATCATGAGTATTACTCCAATTAATATTCAAATCACAGATACTCACTGGTATCTCTCCTGTGAGTTGATTTGAACCTAACCTTAATTCAGTCAGGTTGGTCAAATTACCTATCTCTGGTGGGATTGAACCTGTGAGTTGATTGTTGAATAAAAGTAATTCAGTTAGGTTAGTCAAATTACCTATCTCTAGTGGGATCGAACCTGTGAGTTGATTGTTGAATAAAAGTAATTCAGTCAGGTTGGTCAAATT
>CACKSF010000015.1 GCA_902602795.1 uncultured Fidelibacterota bacterium | reverse complement strand
CTCAAAAAACATAGTTTTCTCTAATAAACCTGGACAAATACATAACTGTGATGGTGTCTTTACTACTAACTCAGAAGTTGCTTGTTTGATAAAAGTAGCTGATTGTATGCCAGTTTTTTTTGCTCACCAGTATATAATGTTTTATGGTGTTGTTCATGCTGGTTGGAGAGGTTTAACTAACGGTATTTTGAAAGGCACCTCAATTTTATTCAAAGAACATAATCTTAACTTTAATGAAATTGATATTTATATAGGACCGTCTATTCAAAAGTGCTGTTTTGAGGTTTCTAAGGATATAATAGATAAGTTTCCTCGATGGTCGGTAAAACCAAAGAGGTCAGGAAAATTCAAAGTAGACTTACAAAAAATTGCTATTGAGGAATTAAAATTAGTCGGTTTTAATAAGAAGAAAATAAAAATTAGCAGTGATTGTTCATTTTGTAAAAAGAATAATTATTATTCTTATAGAAGAGATGGAAAGGATACTGGAAGAATGATAGGAGTTATAAGTAATGAGTATTGATTTATGACCTTAATAGAAGCAGTTGTTTTAGGTGTAGTTCAAGGGCTAACAGAATTTTTACCTATCAGTAGCTCTGGACATTTAGTTTTAACAAAACATCTTTTGGAGATTGAAGGGAGTGGTAATGAAATTGAAGTGTTGGTTCACCTTGGAACTCTTGCTAGTATTCTGGTAGTATTTTCAAAAGATATAGTAAAATTATTTTCAGACTTAAAAACCAAAAAAAATCAGTCTTATATTTTTTTTCTTTGTCTTGCTAGTCTTCCAGCAGGAATTGCTGGGATATGGTTTAAAGATTTTTTTGAATTGCTATTTGATGATTATTTCATTGTAAGCAAAGCATTATTATTTACGGGTCTAACGTTAATAATGTCTTATTTTTTTAAACCTAGAAATAGAAAGCATAATATTATTTCATCAATATTAATTGGGCTGTTTCAAGCTTTAGCAATTACTCCAGGTATTTCTCGTAGTGGAATGACTATTTCCTGTGCTTTATTGATGGGAATAAATGCAAAAGATGCTGCAAAATTTTCATTTTTGATGGCAATACCAGTGATAAGTGGAGCAGGGTTTTTAACTTTCATAGATTCTTATAGTAACTTTTCTATTCAAATATCAATAGGCTTCGCTGCATTATTTAGTTCATTTCTAATTGGTGTTCTAGCTCTAAAATGGCTTTTGAATTGGTTGGGAGAGGGAAAATTTTATTACTTTGGAATTTATTGCATCCTATTAGGTTTACTTATGATGGCTAGTTAGTATGAGTTTAATTGGTATAATATTTATTATTTATCTAACTCTTTTACTAGTAATTGGCATTAGAGCATTTAGATATAATAAAACTCAGGAAGATTACTTATTGGCAGGAAGATCATTAGGTCCATGGGTTACTGCTTTTTCAGAAAGGGCATCGGGCGAATCAGCTTGGCTATTACTAGCACTGCCCGGTGCAGCTATAGCGATAGGTCTAGGAGAGTTTTGGTCAGTAATTGGTATTATAACAGGAATAATTTCTTCATGGCTGCTTGTCGCAAAAAAAATTAGACAGGAAACTGAAAAATATAATGCCCTTACAATTCCTGATTATTTTCATAAACGATATAAAGATGACTCCAACATAATCAGGTTATTTTCAACAGGTATAATAGCTTTTTTCTTTCTTTTCTATGTTTCCGCCCAGTTTCATGCCTCAGGAAAAGTATTAAATACTCTGTTTAATATTGATCAGGTTTATGGGATCATAATCGGAGCTACAATAATTATATTATATACTTTAATGGGTGGATTTTATGCTGTTGTTTGGACAGATTTCATTCAAGGTATCCTTATGATCTCAACTCTAACAATATTGCCACTTGTTGGTCTTTTTGAGATTTATGACAATAATATTTCAATTTTTAAAATGTTAAATTCCGCTGCTGATGTTTTCGGTAATAGTAATTCTTCTTTTTTTATGGGTAATGATGGTATCTTAGCATTAATAACAGTTTTAAGTGGTCTAAGCTGGGGACTAGGATATTTAGGTCAGCCACATTTAATAATTAGATATATGGCTATTAGAGATTCAAAAGAGATAAAAATTGCTAGGAAAATAGCTATAGCATGGGCAATTCCAGGAGTTTTTGGTGCTTTCATGATAGGTATTATATCTATGTCTTATTTTGGCCCTGATTATTTCCAAGTTAATGATCCTGAAAAATCTATGCCGTTATTAGCTACTGCACTATTACATCCCATTTTAGCAGGTTTGTTTATATCAGGTGCTGTTTCTGCAATGATGTCAACAGCTGATTCTCAATTATTAGTTTCAACTTCTGCGATAACGGAAGATTTCTTTCATCAATATTTAAAGAAAGATCTATCTGAAAAGAATCTCCTTATATTAAATAGGTTCATGATATTGATTCTCGGTTTTATTGCATTTGGAATTGCTATGTACTCTCAAATAGTTGGTAATAATATTTTTAGTGTAGTTAGTTATGCCTGGAGTGGATTAGGATCAGCATTCGGACCAGCATTAATTATGACATTATGGTGGCCAAAAACAACTCGTAAAGGAGTGATAGCTGGAATGATCATTGGTTTTCTTACAACTATTTTGTGGTCTAATATTCCAGAATTAAAGGCAATTATAACCGAGAGAGTAACAAGCTTTATTTTTTCTTTAGCAACAGTCTATTTTACGAGTGTTATGAGTAAAAATGAAAATTAAAGAAGCTCTAAAATCTATTTCTAAGGGATTAACACACCCTGTTTTCCTTTTGAAAGGCGATGATCACTTTCTTCAACAATTTTTTATAGAGAAAGTATTAAAATTTTTTTTTAATGATTCTTCATATACTAAAACCTTAATGCTACCAGATGACATGAGTGGCAAAGAAATTATTGAAAAGCTTACAATTACAGACCTTTTTGAAAACTCCAAACTTTTTATAATTAGAGATCCTCATAAGATTATTGGCAAGTCTAGTGCTGATCTTTTTGAAATTTGTAAAAAACCGAATCCTGGCCATCTAATATTTCTAATAATTGATAATTGGTTTGCGAAAACAGCTTTTACAGCAAAAATTGAATCATTTCTTGAACCAATAGATACACAGAGTCCTTTTGAAAAAGATATGATAAGGTGGGCAAAATATCTTATCAATGAAAAACAAAAAACAATTGATTCTAAAGCTGTTTCATACCTAATTAATATGGCAGGTGAATCAATAGTTCATCTAAATAATGAAATTAATAAAATTTGTATTTGTATTGAACCAAGACAACACATTAAGGTTGAAGATTTAGAACAATTTTCAGGTTGGAGAAGGGAAAGAGGCTTATGGGAGTTTTTACTTGCTTACAGTAGTAAAAATTTTGAGAAGTCTGTTGAAATTGGGAAGTCATTAATTCAAGGTAGCAGTCAATTATCATCTTTGATTATATCCCTGACAAATTTGTATCAAGAAATGCTTTTTATAAAAATGAAAAAAAATGGAACTTTTGATTCTTACAGCGGTTTTATACCATTGCCTATTTCAATAAAAAAAAAGATTGGATACTTTGCAGCTAATTTTTCGCAAGAAGAGATTAGAAAAGCACTAAAATTATTATATGGAATTGATAAAAGAAAAAAGTCGGAGACTACAGATGATGAAGTCGAGCTCATCCACTTTATTGGTAAAACAATTGGATAAGAAAAAAAGTCAATTTCTATATACAGATGAAGTGCTAATTTCACGTTTCCAGTCTGGTGATGAAAATGCATATGTCGAATTGGTTAATAGATATAAAGATAAACTTACAAATTTCGTGTTTTATTTTTTGAAGGATGAAGAACATGCTGAAGATATCGTTCAAGAAACCTTTATAAGATTATATAAAAAAAAACACTATTATAAAGAAATTGCAAAATTTTCTACATGGATCTATACTATTGCTAGGAATCTTGCAAATACAGAATTAAGAAAAAAAAGTAGAACAAAAATCATGTATTTAAGCCAAATGAGTAATCATAAAAAAGACTATGATTTGAAGTCTTGCGACCCAGAACTCAACACTAAAATTGAAAATGAGTTTCTAATGAAAGAAATACATGTTGCAATAGATAAACTACCAGAAAACTATAAGTCTGTTATCATTTTAAGAGATATACAAGGACTAGGGTACGAGCAAATTAGTAACATTGTTGGTGTACCTTTGGGTACGGTTAAATCAAGAATAAATAGGGCTCGTTTACAATTGCAGGTGGATTTAATGGATTACAAAAAGGAGTGACTATAACAAATGGATCGTTATCAATTTGAAGATTTAATTTCAGCCTATATTGAAAATGAGCTCTCTCTCATGAAGAGGAAAGAATTAGAATCCTATCTAGCTGAACATCCTCTTGATGAAAAATTAATCAAGCATGTTAGTTTTAATATGAAAACTTTAAAGGACTCACCTAAAATTATTGCTAAGAAGAATTTTAACAAGAGGCTTTTGGAAAGAATAAAATCTGAAAATCCTCAATTAGTTCTAAAGTCAAAAAGTGAGAAAACTTTATTTGGTTTTTCGTTTTTTCATGCTTCAATTCTGGTAGGCTTATTTGCTGCCCTTTTTATTCTAAGTTTAGAAATCACTGATTCAATTCCTAGTTTCCAAAATAATGCAAACAACAAATTTGTTGAAGATAAAAATATTCTGGATAAGAAAGACATTAATAAACAATTAGATGACGATGACATTATTAAAACAAATTTTACTGATTTTAAAAACGATACAACTAAAAAGGAAAAAAGAGATTTTTCAAAAAACATTAAATATGTGAATGATTAATTCATAATAGTTAACCAAAAAAGTTTTAAACTCGCCATAAACTCATTAATTTTGTTTGTTAAGATCATAAAATTATGTCATCTATAGTAAATTATAAAACTTTCACTAAAGCATTGACACTTTTCTGTTTATTTGTCTTTTTATATACAATAACTCCACAAAAATACAGTTTGGTCTTGCTGATCTCAAAGTACATTTTAATAATTTTTGTTATTATTATTCTTTTGATGTACAACAAAATTTTATCAATAATTCAAGGCGATGATGTTCAATTTGAAAATAAACAAGATTTTGATATTATGGTTGAAGATGACTCTTTAAATAGTCAAATTTTTAAAAAACAATTTAACTTTTTAGCTGAGACTGTTTTATCTATATCTAGTTCCATCAGTTCAAGTTGCTCCTCTGCGATTTATATTATTGATCCAGAAAAACAGTGTTTTATTTTGCAGAAAGAAGATAGTAATAAGTTTTTAGAATCAATACCTGTCTCTAATCCATTGGTAAAAAAACTTAATAAAAAAGATAAAAAGCTTTACCAAAAAGACAGTCCAGAAAAATGGAATGAAATTTTTCGTCATCAGAATTGGAGAGGAAGTGAGTGCGCAATATTTTGCCCAATTAATCTAAACAGCAATATAGCTGGTTTTATAGTAAGTATGGTTGATCACTTTACAGATATCGATAAAAAAGAGCACAAATTTCACAATGAATTGGGAAGTTTTATTTCTTTCGGAATAAATACCTTGGGCGTCCTCGAAGAACGGACTAATAGTGAAGAAAATAAATCTATGATTCTTGAAGTTCTATCTAATATTGATTTTAAATCTGATAATCAAATAATCTATAATAAATTTAAGTTTCTTATTGTTTCAATGTTTAGATATGATAGGCTTACAATATCGATAAAAAAAGAAAGTGAAAACAGAAGAGAGTATGATAAAGGGTTAAATCTAGTAATTAAAGTTATTGATGGTGATAAAGATTTGTATATGGAGGGTACTGATTTTCCTACTAATGGCTCCTTACATGGGCTTCCGGTTATAAGAGGAAAATCAATAACTGCTTCAAACTGGCAAGAAACCTATAATAACCTTTTTAGATTTGGCTCTACCGATTCAAATGAAAATATGTATGAACCTATCCTTGGTGTACCAATCATTGTCAATCAAGAGAATAAAGGTTCCATTTTTCTTGAGAGAAGATCAAAAATAGCTTTTTCCAAAATGGATGAAGTTAATTTGTCATTAATAGGTAGAGTTCTAGGGGCAGCTTTACATTGGAAGAACGAGTATGAAAAAATTTATATTGATGCAACCCATGATGGGTTATCGGGATTGTTGAACCATCAAACATTTAAAGAAAGATTTCAAGATGAAGTTAAAAGAGCTGAAAGATTTCAGCATAAAATGGCAATAATGATTTTTGATTTGGATAAATTTAAAAAAGTAAATGATACGCTTGGTCATCAATATGGAGATTATGTAATTCAAACTGTTGCGAAGATTATGTTAGATAATGTAAGAGCTGTAGATGTAGTCGCTCGTTACGGAGGAGAAGAATTTGCAATAATTTTGATTAATACCACAGCTGCGATGTCGAATGTGGTTGCAAAGAGGATTGTATCAAATATAGCCGATTATAAGTTTTCAATGGATAATATAGAAACTAGAATAACTATTTCTGGAGGTATGTCAGAGTACCCGACACACACAAAGAAGATGAAGGAATTAATTGAATTTGCAGATCAGGCAATGTATAAAACTAAACAAAATGGGGGTAATGAAATTACCATCCATAATTCTCAATAGGCTTCACATAAGATATGGTATTTAAAATCAAATTTACGCTTATTTTTCTAGTTTTTGTTTTAGAACGATTAATTGGGCTTGAGTATGAGGATTCTGAACTTGCGCTACACCATTTTATGCAAGGTGAATTCTTAATGAATCAAGGAAATTATTCCCTTGCTATACTCGAATTTCAGGATGCCATTGAACTTGACCCTAATGCTTCCACGATTCATGTATCTATAGCTGATGCATATTTAAAATTAGGTAAAATTAGAAGATCAAAATCTCATTTGGAAATCGCTATTGACCTTAATCCAGAAGAATATGAAGCACTTGAAATACTTGGAGAAATTTATATTAAAAGTAAAGATTATAAAAATGCCCAAATAGTTTTTAAAAAGCTAAATGACTTAAATCCTTTAGAGCTAGATTATATATTTGCATTAGCTGACCTAGCTCGAATACAAAAAGAGTGGGATTTAGCCATTGATTATTACATAGAGGGATACAATACAAATAACATAGCTGTAAATGGGCTTGAACAGGCATTACAAATCTCAATTGCAATAAATAATTTTAATAAGGCTGAAAAAGTATGCGAACTATTGTTAATTGAGCAGCCAGATAATGTTAAAATAGTTCAAACTTTAGTTGATTTAAGTATGTTTAATAATAATTATGATTTATCATTAAAAATGTTAAGTAAGTTAGAAAAAATAAATGGGGTATCACCTGAAATTGCTATTCAAAAAAGTGTAATATACCAGGAGCTTCAAGATCAGGAAGAGGCTCTAAATGTACTATTAGAATCTGTCAAGATAGATAGCCAAAATATTGATATCCTTGATCGTATAGTTAATCTGCTTATTGAGCAAAAAAATAATGCTCAGGCGTTGAGCTTTAACAAGCAAATAATTCAAAATTATGCAGAAGATCCTCGCGGATATATAAATAATGCAATTATAGCATTGGGAAATAAAAACCCCGAAGGAGCAGTCAGTAGTTTGAAACCTTACATTGAAAAGTTTACAAGTAATTTCACCTATCAATATCTTTTAGGTACTGCTTATTATCAATTAAAGGATTATGATAATTCAAAAATATATTTAAAAAATGCTTTGCAAATTTATCCTCAGTCTAAGAATACTAAGCACAACTTAGCTTTAATTTATGATTCAACTGGTGAATGGGATAAATCTGATAAATTATATATGGAATTGATTTCAATCGATAGCACAGATGCTCAAGCATATAATAATTATGCTTATAGTTTAGTAGAAAGAGAAGAAAATATTGAATTTGCTCTCGAACTTGCAAAAAATGCAATTCGTCTTGAACCAAAATCTGCTGCCTATCTTGATACTTTAGGGTGGATTTATTATAAACTATATCAGTATGATGAAGCCTTGTTTTACATTGGTGAATCAATAGGTCTTGATTCAAACAATGTTACAATAAAAGAGCACTTCGATGAAATCCTTAAAGTAAAAGCAGAAAAAAATATTAAGGAATCACAGCAGGTAGGTAATTAATGTTGATTTTTTTTTTTATTTTTTATTAGTTGTTCAGTAAGACCAGACTTAACTCTTACTCCATTATCAAAAAAATCATATTCTGAGTTATTAAATAATTACAATTCATGTATTGGTAAAGGTACTATTGATACAAGAGGAGCAATAAAAGGTAAATTACATTTTTCATTTAAATCTCAAAGAGATAGCACGTTTATTGAGTTCTCAGATATATTAGGGAGAAAAACATTGTTGATGTGGGTTTCTCCTAAAAAAATTACTGTTAGAGATTTAATAAATAATAAATACTATAGTTATAACCAGGTTGTTAAATTTTTTCCCTTTTTAAACGTTCTCGACACTCAAAATATTACTGAGGTAGTTTGGGGAGCTGATCCTGATTATAAAAAAAGTTTAAAAAAGTATAAAAAGGAAATGAATCGTAATATTGAAATAAAGCTTAGCAGAAAACATTTAACTAATGAAAAATATGCCCTATCTGCATTACATTATAAAGACCCAAAATCTGGTGATATATTTACAGCTAATTTTAAAAGTAGGCAGAGACAGGATGATTATATTAATATTAAAAAATTATGGAAAATGTTAGAGTTTTAGATGAATTTATCTGTGGTCATACCGATTTTAAATGAATTAGAATCACTACCTGAACTTAAATCAGAATTAATTCAGAATCTCAAAGTCTATAAAAATTGGGAAGTTATTTTTATTGACGATGGGTCGAGTGATGGCTCCACTGAATGGCTAATAGATTTAGCTTCAAATAATAAAAGCTTTAAATTAATTCAATTTTACAGAAACTACGGTAAGTCAGCAGCTTTAAATGAAGGCTTTAAATCAGCTTCCGGAGATTATGTAATTACTATGGACGCAGATCTTCAAGATGACCCTGCTGAAATTAAAAATCTTGTTAGAATGCTTAACAAAGGTTGGGACTTAGTATCTGGATGGAAAAAAAACAGATTAGACCCTTTAAATAAACGAATTCCATCCAAATTTTTTAACTTCGTCACAAGAATATTAACTGGTGTTAAAATTCATGATTTCAATTGTGGTCTTAAAGGTTATAAAAAATCAGTAATTAAATCTATTGATATTTACGGCGGAAGGCACAGATACATTCCAGCTTTAGCTGGGCAAAGAAAATTTAAAGTAACAGAAATTATAGTAAATCATAGAGCAAGAAAATTTGGAAGCACAAAATATGGAGGTTCCAGGTTATTCCATGGTTTTTTTGATCTCATTACTATTTTATTTTTAAACAGATTTAATCAACAGCCCCTTCATTTATTTGGATCTTTTGGTATTGTGTTTTTATTTTTAGGCTTTCTTTCTGAAATAACTGTTTTATATTATAAATATTTTTTAGGCGATTTCTTTTCAAAGCACATTGCATTATTAATTTTTGGAGTAATGTTGATTGTAATTGGTATTCAGTTTTTCTCAATCGGGCTTCTAGGAGAATTGATAGCGCGTTCAAATCAAGATAATGAAAATCGCGTAAAAAATAAATATGAAAAATCTAACTATGTCGGGTAAAGCGCCGATAATTAGTATCATAACTCCAACCTATAATCGTGCAGATGAATTAAAACATTTATACAGATCGATAAGAAAACAATCTATTGATCTTAAAATATTAGAATTTATTATTTCTGATGATGGTTCTACAGATTCAACTAAATCAATGGTGGAAAAATGGGTTGAAAATTCTGAATTTTCTATAAAATTTATAACGCAAAAAAATCAAGGACCTGGAGCTGCAAGAAATCATGGTATGATGGTTGCGGAAGGTGATCTATTTTTATTTATAGATTCTGACTGTGAGGCACACCATGATTGGATTAAAATTATTTATGAGGAATATAAGCAAAATAAATTTGATGCTTTTGGTGGACCAGATAGAGCAAAAGATGATTTTTCAGTATTACAAAAATCAATAGATTTCTCTATGACATCATTTTTTACCACGGGAGGTATGAGAGGGCATAGTGAAGATATGTTAACAAAGTTTTTTCCTAGAACTCACAATATGGGTGTAAAAAGATCGATCTATGATCAAATTGGAGGCTTTGGAGGTTTAAGACATGGCCAAGATATAGAATTTAGTAACCGAGTTAGAAAATCTGGGGCTCGCATTAAATTTTTGATTGATGCTGTTGTTTATCATCGAAGACGTACTTCAGTAAAACAATTTTTCAAACAGGTGTTTAATTGGGGAGTAGCCAGGGTCAATTTAGGTAAAATAGACAAAGAAATGTTGGAATTAGTTCATTTTATTCCATCAGTTGCTACTGCCACTGCATTATTATCTTTTGGACTATTTACTCTGCTTAAATTTTCCTTATCTAAATATCTTTTAATTGTGATAATTCCACTTATAGGTCTTTCTCTTTATGGATCTATAACCAAAAAAGACATTAGAGTATTTCCTTATTTAATGATAGTGATTCCTGCTCAAATCATTGGATATGGAACAGGTTTTTTTCAGGCGTATGTAAGACGTTTTCTTTTTAATCAAGAAGAATTAGTCGGATTTAAAAAAAATTATTATAAATGATAACAATAGTTTTAGGAATGCATCGAAGTGGAACTTCTGTGGTAGCTGGGATTTTGCACTTTAATAAAATAAGCATGGGGACCTATGAAACTTTTTGGCCTAGACCTCTTCCTCAAAATCCAAAAGGATTTTATGAAAATTATGATTTTCGAAAAATTAATGATACATTGCTTAAAGAATCAAATTACAATACAAAGCATTACAATCCTAGGATACCAATTTTAGACCCTTCAAAAAATATTAAGGAAAAAATGATTAAAACTATCGGAAGTTATAATCATAGATTTACAAATTGGGGATGGAAAGATCCAAGGACATGTCTTACCATATCAAATTGGATCAATATTTTCGAGGAGGTGGATTTAATTGAACAGGTAAAAATTATATTTGTATCAAGAAAGTCTCTTTCTGTTGCTAGATCTTTAAAAAAAAGAAATGCAATACCTCTTCTGCAAGGTGTTAATTTGTGGAAAGCCTATACTGAAAGAGCTATCAATTATTGTGAATTAAGTAATATTCCAACATTATATCTATCCTTTGAGAAAATATTAAAAAAACCAGTTAGCGAGTGCGAAAAAATTTTCCAATTTTTATCTCAACCATTTGATAAAAATATTGTAAGGGATTTTATAGAAAAAAAGATCAGTACAAATAGTAAAGGGGAGTTGGTAGATATTCCTGAAGAAATTGTATTTTTAGAAAATAAAATAGAAAAATTAATTTTGGTATAAGGATTATTTTGGTTAAAAAGAATATCACGATTCTTTCAGTTAGCTTTAATTCTTCTATCCATTTAAAAAGGTTGATGAAAAATTTTCTATTGAAAACTGCTAAATTGGATAACATAAAATTTTTGATAGTAGATAATACTAATGGTGAGGATAAAGCTCTCTACACTGCGTTTGATAAATCAATTAACGTTCGTATAATTAAAAATAATAATCGTTTTAAGCAAAGGTCGTTATCTCATGCTAAAGCTTTGGATTTTGGAATGGAGCATATTGATACCAAATTCACTTTAATTGTAGATCCTGACATACATGTTTTTTATAAAAACTGGGATGAATTTTGCATTAAAAAGATGGAATTAAATTCTCGAACTGTTATTGGAGCTCCTTATCCACAATGGAAACTAGGTAAAGTACATAATTATCCAAGTGTGGTATTTATGTTCTTTCAAACAAACTTAGTCCAAGGTTTTGGAAAAACTTTTCATCCCTTCCCTAAACTATACAAGAGAATATATAATAGTATCTTAAGGAAGTTTGTAAGGCTCGGAGGTTTCGCAAATAAAAATCGATTAAGTAATATTAAAAATCTACAATTAATTTGTAAATGGCTGGAAGAATTAACTGGAATTACTTCTCCCGACACAGGAAAAGAAATTGTTACCCAATTTCATTATAATGGCTATAATAGCATTGTTTTTGCATCACCATACGAGCAATCTTTTGGAAATAAAGATTCTGGGGCATTAAAGTTGTTAGCGAAAGATTTTGAACTTTTTACTTTTAAGGATAAACCATTTATTTCGCATATGTATTCATCAGGGGTATATCATTGGCGCACACAAAGAAGCTCAGATTTTAATTATTGGATAGGCTTGATCGAACAAATCGAAGATAAGATTGGACGAACTTAATTATGTCTTTTATGGTTCTTAATACAGGAAGAGTAGCTAGTCAGTATTTTTATATCAATTTAAGTCTACAGCCAAAAATAATAATGCCCTCCCGATATAAATTTGATAATGTTGCCAAGTCATTTATAAAGAGAAGATATAAGGGTCCTTTAAAAAACTTGGCCCAGTATAAAAAAAATGAGCTAAAAAAAAAACCTATGGCATGTTTTGGAATTGTTTTTCACTCAGCACGTAGAAATTTAGTTTACCCTTTAAGTTCAAAGAAAAATGTTGATTTTTTGAAGGCTGTTAAGGATGAACTAAAATTAAACACAATTTTTTTCCCTGTAAGAGATCCAGATAAAGTATTTAAATCTGAAATGAATAGACAAATGGCAAGAATTGTTGGTGATTGGTCATTCCCCTTAGGGTTGAATGGATGGAAGAAGAAATGGAGTTTAACTTATTGTAAAACAATTGATAAACAAGATTTGATACATGATGATTGTGATGACTTTTTGCCAAAGGATATTAATTATGAAAACTTGAAAGAATCTTCTAGGAATTTTATTATAAGTACATCTAAGGTACATTCTCTTTATAATTTATTTGATCAAATATTTGAGAATGTTAAATTTTTCGAATATGAATATCTTTTCGATGCACCCAAAAAAATATTTAGAAGTATGAGTGAAGAAAAGGGATTTTCATTTTCAGACTTTTCATTAACTAAAACCAAGCTGAATAGTCTACCAAATAGATTTATGATATATAATAACTTTTGTTTAGTAGTTGATAGACAAACACAAAAAAATTGGCATGAAAAAGGAATTTCAAAAAAAGAAAAAGTTGGAATAAAGCAAAACATTTCTCTTAAAAGAATATTATTTGATAAGCAAAATCCATTTATTCGATCGTGTAGATTTAAATTCGAAATACCCGAAGTGATGAGAGTTTGTGAAGATTGGGGTAAATATGAACAGATAGATTTGATTTCTAGAAATGAAATGCCTTTAACGTATGATTCGATTGGGTCAGTTATTGGAATTGGTGTCCACTGCGATGATAGACCTATTTTTACTAAGGAAGAAATGAATGAAATGATTAAAACCATACATTTAGTGATTTGTCCCAGGTTTGATAAAAATTTTAAAATTCTCTTAGATTATTATAGGAATAATGTCTATCACAAAGAAATTCCAATTGGAGATTTCTATAATGATTTTAAAAAAAATAACGAGCAAGAGTTTCTAGAGTTTGACAAAATATTAAAGAATTCAAATAATAGATTAAAATTTTCCTGAAATGAAAAAAGTAAAAATAATTTGTACTATTGGTCCATCTTCATTGGAAGAAACGATAATAAAAAAGATGGATGACTCTGGAGTGGATTTATTTAGAATTAATTTATCACATACCAGTATTGATGAACTAATTCCTATTGCTAGAAATTTAAAAAGTTGGACAAAAAAGCCTGTATGCCTTGATACGGAAGGCGCTCAGCTAAGGACTACTTTATTACGCAATGAAATTATTGTTAAGGAGCATGATAAGATTGAATTTGTCCCACAATCAAAACTAACTAAAAAATCTCAAATAGGGATAAAAGGCGGTCAGATTAATGAAGTTTTCAAAAATGGAGATTTAGTAACAATTGACTTTGATGGAGCAGTAGTCCAAATCATTGATAATGAAAACCTTTCATTTAAAGGCCGCATACTTCATAGTGGTAGTATTGGTAATAATAAAGGTGTTAATGTAGACAGAAGTATTAAGTTGAATAGATTTACTCTGAAAGATGAAGAAGCCTTTTCACTTTGCCAGGAAATTGGTTTAGACCATATATTTTTATCTTTTTGCTCTCATGAGAGTGATGTGGAAGAACTAAGGAAAAGATTTTCATACGAGATAAATATTATAAGCAAAATTGAGAGCAAAAATGGATTATTAAACTTAGATGGAATCTGTAAAAAGAGTAATGCAATTTTAATCGATAGAGGTGATTTATCTAGAGAGGTACCACTAGAAAAGATACCATTAGCTCAAAATCAAATCTTAGAAAGAAGCAAAAAGTTTGATATCCCAGTTTATGTTGCCACTAATCTTATGGAAAACATGATTTTAAATTCAAAGCCAACTCGTGCTGAGGTAAATGATATTCAATCTACATTAAAAAATGGAGCAAAAGGTTTGGTACTTGCTGCTGAAACTGCTATTGGAAAATACCCTATAGATTGTGTTAGAATAATGTCTAGAATCATTCATGAGACAATCAATTACAAATACGATAAAAAAAGTACACAAAATTTATTTAGTCCTTCATTTGGAAGAATAATTGAGCCTCATGGAGGAAAACTTGTACAGCAATTTTCAAATGATAAAAGTGATCATCCAATTTGTGAAGTTGAAGTAAATAAAGAGATTTACACTGATTCTTTTCAAATCGCTAATGGAACCTTTTCACCTATAAATGCTTTTATGAATTATGAACAAATCGAATCTGTCTTAAATGAAAATTTAATAAAGGACTCAGTGGCTTGGACCATGCCAATTATTTTCCAAATAGATAAAAGCATAGTGAATAAAATACCTGATTCAGGGTCAATATATTTAAGAAAAGAAAATGATGAATATCCTTTTAGCGTTCTAAACATTGATAAAATTGAAATATTAAAAAATAAAAATAAATTAGCTGAGTTGTGGTTTGGAACTAATGATGAAAGCCATCCAGGGGTATCTAAATTTTTATCTTCAGGAGATTATATTATTTCTGGGAAACCATTTATTCTAAATAATTATTGTGAGAGCGCTAATAATAAATATGAGTTGACACCAATACAATCACGGTTTGTATTTGATCATAATGGATGGCATAATATTATTGGATTCCATACTAGGAATGTGCCTCATGTAGGTCATGAATATATTCAAATAAATGCATTAAGGAAGATCAATGCCGATGCAATTTTCATTTCACCTGTAATAGGTGAAAAGAAAATTGGAGATTTTCTTGCTGATCCGATAATAAAATGCTATGAATTATTAATAAAAGAAGGTGTTTACAATCCTTATGGTGCAATAATTGGTTCTTTTAACACTCATTCAAGATATTCTGGACCTAGGGAAGCAGTATTCACTGCACTTTGCCGTCAGAATTTTGGTTGTAATTATTTTATAGTTGGTCGAGACCATACTGGTGTTGGTAATTATTATGATCCGAACGCCTCCATAAAACTTTTTGATAAGTTAGAGTTGAATATAAAAATTCTTGCTTTTGATCCAGTGTCTTACAAAAAAGGACATGGAGTAATCGAAAAAAAACCAGAGTATAAAGAAGAAGATTTACAAAAAATAAGTGGATCAATAATTCGAAACAATTTAATGAATAATAATCAAATTCCTCAATATATGATGAGAACTGTTATTATTAATCTTTTGAAAAAAATGAATCCAGAATTTCTTTTTCATCAAAATAAAAATGACTAAAAATAGTATGAAAAAATATTTACCTTTATTAATTACAATTATTCCAGCTCTTTTCTTAAATCGCATGATAATATTTGGTGAAATTGTTACTGCTAATGATGATTTAGCTAGGCATCCTATAAATGAATGGAGAGATAATTACATTGCAGAAAATGAAAATATGCCTCAATGGTATCCCAATCTATTTTCTGGAATGCCATCTTATGGTGGGTATATATATATGACAGGAGACCCAACTAAATTATTTCGAAATACAATTCTTTTTAATCTAGGATTAAAGGTCTGGTTTTTCCTTTCATTAGGAGGCTTTGGTACCTTTTTTCTTTTGAAAACTTTGGGGTCAAGTAGTAATGCTGGAGTTTTAGGAGGCTTAATCACTGGGCTTACCCCTTATGGTTTTGGATTGGTAAATGCAGGTCATCTTAATAAAATTTTTGCTATGGCATATGTACCTTGGGTTCTTGCTTGCTTTTTGGTATTTATGAAAAAAAAATCACTTAAATCAATTTGTGTTCTATCGCTAATAACAGCACTTCAGTTATGGGCAAATCATCCTCAAATTGTCTATTATACTTGGATGATTATAGGCTTTTACTATGTTTGGAGCATTGGTACAGATTATAAGAACAAATCTTTGTCTTTGGCATCTAAACTATATGAGTTAGGAGGTGTCTTGATAGCACTTTTTTTAGTATTCATAATGGTATCAGACCCTTACAATGAAGTGTATACATTTCAAAAACATTCAAACAGAGGTGCAAAGTCTGTACTTGAAAAAATGGAGGAAACTTCTTTAGGAACCAACTGGAATTATGCTACACAGTGGTCTTTCCATCCTAAAGAAGTTATTTCATTTGTATATCCATATTTTTACGGTTTACAAAATTTTTCTACAAGAGATTTAAAATCTGCAGCTTATTGGGGATATATGCCTTTTACTCAATCCACTCATTATCTAGGGTTGATAGCGTTAATCCTTGCTTCAATTGGAGCTTTAATAAAGAAGCCTGATAAGATATCACTCTTTTTTTGGATAACAACTATTTTAATTTTGATAACCGGATTTGGAAAATTTTTCCCTTTGCTGTATAAACCTTTTTTCGAATTATTCCCTTTTTTCTCCAAATTCCGAATACCTTCAATGATCTATGCACTATTGCCAATTACAATATCAATTTTAGCTGCGAAAGGTTATGATATTCTGGTAAGCTCAAAAGGGGAAAAGCACATCTTTAAAAAAACTTTATATTTTGTTGGTGGAATTGTTGCAGTATCCTTTCTGTTTTTACTAGTATCTGATTTTATGATTGATTTCAGCAGTTCAAAAGATGGTAGATATAATTCTTCTATAAAGGGTCAATTAAGATCCATAAGGTATGATCTTTTTAATAAAGGATGTTTCCTTGCTATATCAGTCAGTCTTTGTTTTTTAGGACTTTATTATTCATATGTTAAGAGTAAGATTTCTCAATCTCTCTTTAACTTTGGATTAATTGGATTAATAGTTTTGGACCTAGGTATCTTGAACAATGAATTTATAAATGTTAAGCCAAAAAAAAATATGGATAGAATGTTCAAAAAAAATTCTATTATTGATCATCTGATTTCAGATAAGTCGAATTTTAGAGTCTTTCCAGCAGATGAAATAACCTCAAATAAATACAGCTATTGGAATGTTGAAAGCATTGGTGGATATAGACCCATTAAGCTTCGTGCATACCAAGACCTTATGGATGCGGGGGGATTTAATCGTTCTCATATATTGGACATGCTTAATGTTAAATATGTTTTAACACGAAAAAAAATTAACAACCCCAATTTCATTCCAGTAGGGGATTTGAAAGGTATCTATGAAAATAAAAAAGTTCTTCCTAAAGCATGGATTATTGGGGATTTAAAAATAGTTGAATCTCAAAAAGAATCATTGATGGAAACTTTAATGACAGGATTTAATCCTTATAGTTCTGCTGTAGTTTTAAAATATGAAGGGGATGATATACCTGCGAATGTGAATGGTCAAGCAATTATAAAATTAAAAGAAGAAAATAAGATTGAAATAAATTGTCAATCAGAAACAGGCGGTTTGCTGGTTTTGTCAGAAGTTTATTACAAACCTGGTTGGAAAGCTTTTGTAAATGGAGTGGAGACCAAAATTTACCAGACTAATCATATTTTACGTTCTGTATACATTCCATCTGGAGAATCTGATGTTTTATTTGAATATGATGATTCAAGATGGCAGAATACAAGGATGTTATCTAGAATTTCAATATTAACAGTCTTAATGCTTATAGGTTTTTCAATTTTAAGAGAAAGAGAACAAAAAAGTAATTAATGAAGCTTTATCACCATGCAGGTAACATAAAAGCTGGTTTATTCATAATCGGTGTCGCATTAGTAATTGGTCTACTTGCTTACACTCAATTCCTAATTAAGAACCTTCGTGAAGATAATAGGGAAATTGTGAGATTGTATGCAAGTTTGATTGCAAATGTTGTACAAGAAGACAATGATCAAAATCTTGATTTTATTTTTGAAAATATCATTCAAAAAGTCAAATTTCCTTTGATTCAAACCGACACTGAAAACAATGTTCAAATGTGGAAAAATCTTCCTGATAACATTGAAACTGATGAACAGATAAATAGATTCATGAGAATTTGTGATAAAAATAATAATCCTATTCCTTTGACTTATGAAAATGAAAAAATTGGTAAAATAACTTTTGGTTATTTACATTATGGTGATTCTGCTTTGATATCAAAGTTACAAGTATGGAGTTATATTGAGATAATTGCTATCGGATTTTTTATATTTTTAGGGTTTTCAGGTTTTAGTTTTATTCGCAATAACGAAAAAAAGCATATATGGGTTGGGATGGCACGAGAGACAGCCCATCAATTAGGTACACCAGTTTCTGCTCTATTGGGGTGGGTACAATGGATCAAAGATCACCCTAACAAATTTGATGAAATTATACCTGAAATGGAAATAGATCTTCAAAGGTTAGAACAAATTAATAGACGCTTTAGTGAGATGGGTTCTGAATCAGAATTCGAAGAATTTGATTTATCCATTCGCATTGAAAAGATAATTAAGTATTTGAGTAAACGGCTTCCATCTTTAGGTCAGACAGTAAAATTGGAAAATGACATACAACCGGGAATAATAATGAGAGCAAATGGATCATTGTTAGCATGGTCTATTGAGAATATTATAAAAAACAGCATCGACTCTATTGATCAAAGGAGAGGCGAAATTAGCATCTCACTAAAGAAAGAATTAAATGAAATTAAAATTAGAATAAAAGATAATGGCAAAGGCATTCCAAAAAAAGATTGGAAAAATATTTTTAGACCTGGGTTTAGTACTAAAAAAACCGGATGGGGTTTAGGGCTATCCTTAGCAAACAGAATAATTGAAGACATTCATAAAGGAAATTTGAGAGTTCTTAATTCAACTATTAACAAAGGCACTATAATTGAGATCATTCTTTAAAATAAAATATAAATAGGTTAATTTCTATCTAACAAAAAGCAGGAATATCGTGGAGATTCTTTTAGGACAGAGCCAACAAGGAGGAGGTGTCGCAGCATTTCTTCCCTTTATTTTAATAATGTTTATAATATATTTTTTAATGATTCGTCCCCAAACAAAGCGTCAAAAAGAGAAAGAAGAAATGCGTAATAATATAAAAAAAGGTGATAAAATCATTACCATGGGAGGAATTTATGGCACTGTTCAAGGTATTAAGGATAAAAATAGAAAAATTGTCGTTAAAGTAGATAGCAATACAAACATTACTATTAATACCACTGCAGTCGCAGGATTGGCAGAAAATGTAAAAGGCGAGGAGCTAGAACAAGCATAATGGCTACATTGGATATTGCAAAATATGGGCACCCAGTTTTAAATAAAAAGTGCAAATCTGTTTCTCAATTTTCAGACATACAATTAGTGATTGAAAATATGTTTGACTCTATGTACGAGGCTGAAGGAATAGGCTTAGCAGCAAACCAAATTGGTTTGAATATGAATCTTTTTATAATAGATGTCACCCATACAGATGAAACAGATGATACTCATGTTTTTATCAATAGTGAAATTTTAGCCTATAATGGGGAAAAAACTTTCTTTCAAGAAGGTTGTTTGTCTCTCCCTGGTATAGCCTTAGATGTTGAGAGGCCTGAAAAAGTAGTATTAAAATATCAAACTATGGATCAAGAATGGCATGAGGATGAATTTGAAGGTCTTTTGTCAAGAGCTATTCAACATGAGATGGATCACCTTAATGGGGTATTTATTGTTGATAGAGTATCTAAAATTGAAAAAATCAAATATAAAAATGAATTAAAAAAACTATTAGCAGATTCAAAATACATTCAAAAAAATAAAAGTAAAGAAGATTTTGTTTTATAACATTTAAAATTAAGGTTTACAATTAATGCGTGTTGTGTTTATGGGTAATCCTGAATTTGCGATTCCTACATTAAAATTACTTCAAAAATCTCGACATGATTTATTGGCGGTTGTTTCTAATAAACCTAAGCCTATGGGTAGAGGCCGCATTTTAAAATCTACTCCAGTAGGCCAATTTGCCAAGGAAAATAAAATAAAGTTACTCGAACCTGATAATCTCAACGCAATTGATTTTCAAAATCAGCTGAAAAATTTAGAAGCAGATATATTTTTAGTAGTCGCGTACAGAATTTTACCTGAAAAAGTAATAAGAATTCCTAAACATGGAGCAATAAATCTTCATGTCTCTTTATTACCAAAATACAGAGGAGCTGCACCAATCCAATGGGCATTGATGAATGGGGACACTGAAACTGGTGTAACTGTATTCCAAATAAATAGAAAAGTAGATACAGGAGATATTTTGGTTCAAAAAAAATTTCCCATTTATAAAGATGACAATATGTTGACTCTTGGAACAAGATTATGTAACTCAGGCGCAAAAATTATAATTGATGCAATTGGTAAAAAAGAAGAAGGGTCTATTGAAATCTTAAAACAACCACAAGAATCTGTAAGCTTTGCTCCAAAAATTACTAAAAAAATGCGATGTATTAATTGGGATTGGCCAGCAATGAAAATTAATAACTGGGTACGTGGTTTATCTCCATATCCTTCGATGTATACATTTTTAAATGGTAAAAACATGAAAGTATTTAAGACGTTTATTGAAAAAAGTTCTATTTCTAAACCGGGAGAAATTATTAAAATAAATCACGATTCTATTCTGGTTGGAACAGGCAATAATCTTTTGGGTCTATTAGAAATCCAATTGGAAGGTAAAAAAAAATTATTTATTGAAGAGTACTTAAAGGGTAGCCCTATTGATAGAAAATGGATATTTGGAAAATAAAAATGGATTCACGTTTTTTCACATACAAAATACTTTATCAGTTTGAGAAAGGATATAATAAAATTCCAGATATTAGAAAACTTGTTTTCTCTAATTATCCTAAAAAAAATAATTTAAAATTGCGAAGTACAGTCCTTGTAAATGAGATAGTAAGGTTTAAAGGAAGATTAGACCTGATGATTATGTTTATTTCTGGAAAAAAACTAAGATTTTTAAATAAAAAAGTATTAACTATTTTGAGAATTGGATTTTACGAAATTATTTTTGATCATAAAGTTCCTGATTATGCCGCAGTAGATTCATCTGTGAACCTAGCGCATAAATTTACTAATAAAAAAACAATAGGATTTACCAATGCTGTTTTAAGAAACTTAGTAAGAACAAAAAATAAAGATCATAATTGGTATGAAGAATTAAAATGCAAAGTTGGATGGTCTTCTATACCCGTATGGATGGAAAAAAGATGGTTGGTGAATTTTGGGCAAAAAAAACTAGATAAATTAATAGAGTTTATAAATCAACCGTCTGAGACATTTATTAGATGTGATATTGATTCTAATTCCATGGAAAAGAATATTCGTTTGCTAGAGGAAGACGGAATTAAAACAGAATTATATTCAAATAATTTTTTAAAGATTTTATCAAATGAAAGTAAAGTTTTATCTTCTAAATTATTTAAAAATGGTAATATCTCTATTCAAAGTCCTTCAGCAGCTGCAATAGTAGATTGTTTAGGAATCGAGAAAGGAGATGTTGTTCTTGATGTATGTGCCGCCCCAGGAACAAAAACGTTGCAATTGGCAAATTCAGTAGGAGTTGATGGTTTTGTTTATGCTTCTGATCTTTCATCTGATAGAGTTTCTTTAGGGAAAAAAGATGAAGAAAGGCATCGAAAAAAAAATATTGAATGGTCATTAAAAGATGCTCGAAAAGATGCCTACTTTAAAGCAGATAAAATTCTTATAGATGCTCCATGTTCAGGTACAGGTGTTATTGGTAGAAGAACTGATATTAGGTGGAGACGTAGAGAAAATGATCTGAAAAAATTTGCAAATGTTCAACTGTCTATTATTAACAATTGCTCTAAGTATCTAAAAATAGGTGGTGCATTAGTTTATGCCACTTGTTCAATTGAGCCAGAAGAAAATTTGAACGTAGTTGATAAGTTTCTTAATTTGAATTCTAATTTTATTGTTGATAAAATACCTAATAATGTTCCAAAACAATGGATTAATGATAAGAATGCTTTATACGTATTTCCGCATGAACATGGACTAGATGGCATATTTGCAATAAGGATGAAAAAGATATTTTGAAAACTGGAGTTATCTATCTGTCAATTTTCACTTTGATGTCTATTCTCCTAATGGTGCTTTTTGACTCTTTCTTAATGCCAAAATATGTAAGGATGGGTACAGGAAGATATATGGTCAATGTGATTGAAAAAAATCTTTCTTATGGTCAAAAAGTTTTAGATTCTGAAGGCTATAAAATTGTTGTTTCAGATACTCTTTTTACAGGCGTTTTTGAACCAGGAACTATTGTTGATCAATATCCAAAACCAAATACTCGTGTTAAAAAAGGGCGTACTATTAGGCTGAAAATTTCTCAGCCTGAAAAAATGGTTTCGATTCCAGACCTCATTGGAAGATCTTTACGCAGCTCCGAACTTGCTTTAAATCAGATTGGACTAGAAATAGATACTGTTTATAAAGAATATAATTCAGATGTTCCATCTGGTAATGTCACTTGGCAATATCCTAAGGGAGGTGACTTATTAGGAAAAGGTACTGGTTTGCACTTAACAATAAGTTTAGGTGTCCCTCCAAACTTCTTTCAAGTGCCTAATTTATTTGGACTTAGTAAGAAAAAAGCTACAGAAGATCTAGCGAGGGCAGGTTTTAAACTTGGAAAAATCTTCTACAGGCAAAATGAGGATTTAATACCTTATACAGTTTTAAATCAATCTATTACCGCTGAAACAGTACTTGAAAAGCCTGTTTCTATTGATTTAACTGTCAGTGTTCTTGATATGCAGGATATATTTAATCAAATGATTAATCAATGATAAGAACTTTTATTAACGAGATTTTTAGAAAATTAATACACATTGCCTCCTTAGCCATTCCTCTAGCTTATTTTTTTCTAATAAAGGATAAAAATGTAATGGCTATTATTCTTATAATTTTAACCATAATATCGTTATCAATTGAATATATTAGACTTAATCGAGAGGGTTATATTAGGTTTTTTTTTGAAAAGTATCTTAAATCAGTTTTAAGGTCAAACGAATTAAAAGGCCATTTGACTGGAGCAACATGGATGCTAATCGGGTTTACCTCTTCAGTAATAATATTTGATTTTGAAGTTGCTGTATTAGCATTATTGTTTCTTTCTGTTGGTGATGCTGTCGCTGCGTTAGTTGGCCGTGCTTTACCAATTGGAAAGGTTTGGGATAAATCTATTCTTGGCTCCTTATCGGGAATCCTATTTTGTATAATCCTTGGATTAGCAATAAATAATACACTTTCAGTACAAATTATTATTTTTGGTGCAATCTCTGGTATGTTTATTGAATTAATTCCCATAAAAATAAATGATAATTTTTCTATTCCAATTTTTTCAGGATTTATTATGCAAGTTCTTAAAGAAATTTTATGACATTTTTATTCCCATCAGCATTTTGGTTACTAGGATTTTTATCTATACCAATTATTATTCATATTTTAAATAGATTTAAACTTCGTCAAGTTGAATATAGCAGTATTGTATTCATAAAAGAGTTAAGGTCAACTGCCATTTACAGACTAAACTTAAGAAAAATTTTAATCCTATTTTTAAGACTATTATTTATAACATCTTTGATTCTAATGTTTGCCAGACCAGTAACAAAAGGGTTTATACCTGGGTGGTTTGCTGCAGAGCAAGATGCCAGTCTAGTTGTGATTATAGATAATTCAGCTAGTATGACAGCAACCAGAAAAGGAAAATCGTACCTTGACATCTCAAGAAATGAAGTATTGGCTCTTCTTCCTAGTTTTAAAAAAGAAACCCAGATTATTATTTCGCAAACGTGTCCTCCAAAAATCGTTTTCAAAGGAATCAATACTTCTTCTGATATTCGCAATTCAATAAAGTATATAGAACCCACTAATGATTATGACAGACTATGGGAAACTCTTAATAATGTAATTAGGGATGAAGATATTAATGGTACAATTAAAGAATGCATCGTTTTTAGTGACTTTATGCACTTTCCAGATTCTTCTTCTATTAAAGATTTTAATTTTGAAAATAGTTGGAAATTTTATTTTATAAAGCATGGTAATATGGATAAAAACCTAGGTATTTCCAGTGTTTCGTTTTTGAATAGAATGAAAATATTAAGTCAATTAATTAGTATAGAAACAGATATAAAAAACACAGGGCTTAATAATTTAGAAAATATACCAATTGAATTGAATTTCAATAATCAAAGAGTTGGACAGGTAATAACTGAATTTAAACCTGACTTTGGCAAATCGTTCCTTTTTCAAGCTTATCCAACAAAAGATGGAATTCTTGAGAGCGTTATATCTGTTCCTGAAGATGATTATCTTTTAGATAATAATTGGTATCAAACTATTGCTATAATGGATAAAATAAATTGTGGTGTTATAGGACCTAATGTCGAAGATATCTCTCTTATCGAAATGGTTTTGCAATCTATTGATCCCGATAGATCTTTTTTAAATATTTCTAGAGTTTTTCAGTCGAAAATAAAAAGGCTCTTCTTAGATGATTTGGATGTTGTTTTAATCCATAACGTTGAGGGGATTTCTGAAAAAGGAGTACAAGACTTAGAAAGCTTTTTAAAAAAAGGTGGAGGTGTTATCTGGTTTCAAGGTGATTCAAGTTTAGAAAATTTTCATTCAGATCTTTTTTCTACGTTAGATTTTCCTAAACAAGAAGATATAGTCACTTCAGGCGGAGGGGTTTTCAATACTGAGGTTATATCAGATCAATTATACTTTTTACAAGACTTACAAAAACGAACTATTCAAAAAGAACTCCCAGAAATTTTTAATTATATAAAAGTTGCAATTTCACCAAATCATAAAGTTCACTGGAAATTAAATAATGATGATCCTTTGTTACTAGAATTCTCAAAAGGGATTGGAAATATATTTTATTTTTCCACGTTGTTAGATTTTGGATGGACTGATTTACCAATTCGAGGCATGATTGTTCCTTTACTTTATAGGTTGTTGATATTAACAGGTACAGATGAAGTTAATACTGCACCAGTTCTTATTAACGAACCAAAAATAATTGATATCAAGGAGAGTAGTTTGAACAATTCTTGGGAGGTGGTATCACCAACAGGAAAAACTGAATTAATTGTTCCAAATTATGATAAAGAGACAATCAAGATAACACAAACTAATGAATTAGGAATTTACGAAGTGTATAATAATGGGAAACATTTCACCTCTTTTCCAACTAGACTTCACTACAAAGAATATCCTCGGAAGTTTATTGATGACACTAATTTAAAAAATATTTTTCTTGAAAATAATCTAAGATGGATAAGTTTAAGTGAAAACTTTAACGAGGTTTTTTCAGATACTCGACATGGAAAATCGCTATGGAATATTTTTTTAATTTTAGCTATAATTTTCCTATTACTTGAAACAATCCTAAGTGCTCCAAAATCAAAAAAATTAAAGATAGATAAGCTAGATGGATAATAAAATATCTGAACAAGAAAAAGTGTTACTTGTTGGGGTAATAAGTCAAATAAAAAAAGAAAGTGTAGTTGAAGAGCATCTCCAGGAATTATGCTTATTAGTAAAAACGGCTGGTGCAGAAGTTGTGGGTAAGATAACACAAAAGGTTACTAAAATTAATCCTGCAACATTAATTGGTACTGGAAAGGCTAAACAAATAATTTCTCAAGCTGAGGGAATTGGTGCTCAAATAATAATTTTTGATGATGAATTATCTCCAGCTCAAATTAAGAATTATCATAAAATGGCAAAAAATATAAAAATTTTAGACCGTAATGGTTTAATATTGGATATTTTTAAAAAACATGCACAAACAAAAGAAGCTATTACTCAAGTTGATTTAGCTTACATGGAATATTTATTGCCAAGATTGACTAGGCAATGGACACACTTGGAGCGTCAAATGGGAGGGATAGGTACTAGAGCAGGAATGGGAGAGACTCAAATTGAAATAGATAGAAGATTAATAAGGACTCGTATTAGTAGATTAAAAAAAGAACTTAAAAAAATTGAAAAGGAAAGGGGAACCCAAAGTCTTAAACGTAAATCTGAATATAGAGTCTCTTTGGTTGGTTATACGAATGCAGGGAAATCCACACTTTTTAAAGCTCTTACAGGAGCTAATGTTTTTATAAAGGATCAATTGTTTGCAACTCTTGACACAACAATTAGAAAATTAATATTAGATTCATCTCATAAGGTTTTATTAAGTGATACAGTAGGGTTTATAAGAAAGCTTCCTCATAATTTAGTTGCTTCTTTTAGAAGTACTCTTAGAGAAGTTCTGGAAGCTGACTTAATTGTTATTGTGTTAGACATTTCATCAAATGAGATTGATGATCATTTAGATACAATTAATAATGTATTAGAGGATATGGGTGCTAATGATGTGCCAGTTTTGCATGTACTTAATAAAGCAGATAAGATTTCAGATGATAAAATAGAAAAAGTAAAACGATCATTTATTGATTCTGTAATTATTTCAGCTCAGCATCATTTAATGATTTCAGAATTAAAAAAGAAAATAGTAGAAAAAATGGAATCAAATTTTCAGACTGTAGAACTTCAAATTCCGTATAAGGACGGAAAAATTATTGCAGAGGCTCAGCAAGGTGTAAAAGTTCTAGAAAGGAATTTTGAAGATCATATTATTAGGCTAAAAATAAGGGGAGCAAAGCCTAGGATTAAACAAATTATAAGTGGTGTGAATTAAAATAAATAAAGCGGATAAATTGTTTTTTGGGATCATTCTTTGTTTAATGAATGACGGGAGCCTCTCATGAGCAGCAAACTTCCTTGATTCGTAAATTACGAAAAGGCCTGTTTTTTGAACCTGAAGTACAGCACCCAATAGTTAGTTATAGATCCAAAAAATTCAGAATCTACCCGCCTAAATATTTTATATAAAAAATTAAAAAGTATTATTAGTAAAAGTCTAACCTTTTATTTTATTAAGCTGGTTTTCAGACTGTGCAATGATTACACTAACCGTTGCATCCCCCGTAACGTTAACAGTTGTCCTAACCATGTCTAAAATTCTATCAACCCCAAGAATAATTGCAATTCCTTCGCTGGGTACGCCCACTGATTCTAAAATAATGACAAGCATCACAATACCTGCTCCAGGAACAGCCGCAGTTCCGACAGAAGCAAGCACTGTAGTTAGAACAATTGTGATTTGAGCACTTATATCTAATGACATATTAAGTGTTTGAGCTATGAAAACAGCAGCTACGGCTTGATATAGAGCAGTACCATCCATATTAATAGTCGCTCCAAGAGGTAAAACAAATGAAGAGACTTCTTCACTTACTCCTAATTCCTCTTCACAACGTTCCATTGTTACAGGAAGAGTGGCACCACTTGAACTTGTAGAAAATGCCAATAATTGAGCTGGTGCAATCCCTTTATAAAAGGTTTGGATTGGCATTTTAGTAAAAAGTTTCATTAGTCCAGTATAAATTATTAAAACATGGGCTACAAGGCCTAATATTACTGCGAACATATAATATCCTAGAGCACCTAGAAGTTCAATAATTTGTGATGGATTATCCCCAGCAACTTTATTTATTGTTTGTGAGATTAAAGCAAATACACCCAAAGGTGCCATTAGCATGATTAGATCTACAAGTTTGATTACAACATCAGTGAGACTTTTAAAAAAATCTTTTAAAGGTTTGCTGTTCTTATTAGGAATTTGAATTAAACCAATTCCAATAAATATAGCTACAAAAACTACTTGAAGCATATTCTTATTATTAGATGCAGAATTAAAAAAATTATTTGGTACCATATCAACAATTGGTTGTAGAGGGCCTCTATCTTTAACCTTTTGAACGTTAACAGCCTTTTTTGACGCGTCCTTTTCATAGATAGTTTGCAATTTGTTTTGCATTTCATCAGGTATTTTATCACCTGGATTTAGAATGTTGACCGATAGCAATCCAATGGTGACAGCAAAAGCAGTTGTGCTTAAATATATTGCTATAGTTTTTCCGCCAATCCTACTTAATTTTTTTACATCGGATAGCGAAGCTACTCCGGTCACAAGTGAGGCTAAAACAAGGGGCATCGCAATAAGCTTTAGAAGATTAATAAATATGGTTCCAAAAGGGCTTATCCAATCACTAGTAAATTGTCCATATCCATTTTGGACAGAAATAACTCCATACACTAGACCTAAACAAAGTCCAATTATAATTTGCCAGTGGAGGGCTATCTTTTTCATTTAATCGACCAAGATGTAATTATAAAAACTAGATTATTCATTAAGTAATTTTAAAGCCTTCTTTATATTGTTTGTAGGTTGCTTGCATGTAAAATTGGTACATACAAAGTAGGAAGGTTTATCGTTAATTACCATATATGAATCTATCCAAGGGGCGATATTTTCAACAAGATCCTTATCATTTATGTCTTTTACAATGGTAATAAAATTAGGATAATATTCTTTTTTAATTTTTTTAAGTATACTTTTAATATCATGTTTATTTCTATCAATTACAATGATTAATTCCTTACAGCTTTTCAGATCAAACATTAATCCAGTTAGCATATATGTAAAACCGATAGGGTTACTATTAGCTTGGTTTGAAAAGGCTTTTAGAGATTCGTGAGCGATGTTTATCCAATCTCTATTGCCAGTAATTTTACCTAGCTTGAAAAGACAATAGATAGCAGCTGAATTTCCTGAGGGAATAGCGCCATCATAGTAGTCTTTTGCCCTAATAATTAGTTTTTCTGCATTTTTACTTCCAATAAAAAAACCGCCATTTTCATCGTAGAAATCTTCGATCATTACTTCTGTAAGCTTCAAAGCCCTTGATAGATATATGGTTTTAAATGTTGCATCATATAAATTAATTAAACCCCATATCATGAAAGAATAATCATTAATATGAGGATCAAGGCCAGAGTGCCCTTGGCGATAGCGTTTCACCAATCGGCCATCATTTCTTTGGAGAAATTCTTGAATAAAGTCTGCAGCATAAATTGCTTCTCTGATGTATCTTTCTTCATTCAAAACTATTCCACCTTGCGCTAATGATGCTATCATAAGTCCATTCCAATCCGTTAAGATTTTATCATCTTTTAAAGGATGGATTCTTTCTTTACGCTTTTCAAAAAGATTT
>CACKSF010000014.1 GCA_902602795.1 uncultured Fidelibacterota bacterium | reverse complement strand
GATGTTCAAGGCCATACACCATTTTTAATGGATAGGGATTACGCAAACTTTATGTGGGAAATTGGACTCCTTGGTTATGAAATCATTAAAGACAAAAAAGGATTAGGACGTGATTTAGTCATGCACAATCTTAAAAGGCTTCAAAATTTTTCATGGTGGACATATGAATACGGTCTTTTAAACAACCATGGAGGAACAGATCTTTTAAGAAGAGTAAAAAATGATATTCAATATGAAATATATGGAGCAGGAATTATATCTTCTTTTGACGAAGTACAAAACATAGTTGCTTGTGCAAAAGGTGAGTCGAAGCAATCAATTTTTATACCTTATGATGTAGAAGAAGTTATAATGACTTGCTTCGATTATAGTCATATCCAGGATAGATATTTCGTAATTGATTCTATGGAAGAATTATATAAATCGTTTGCTGAAAATAAAGATCTCTTTTGGTTTGAAGGTTAAAATAATTAATCATTTTATTTTTTCATCGTTTGCTTTTTTAATCTGCTGTGGTACGATTTCATATAACCAGATGGCAATAGAATCTCCATATGAATTGATTTCTTTAGAAGATTCACTCATAAAAAGAGACTTAAGTAGAAAAAATCAAGAAGCCCTGGCATTAGCACATAAAAACATTGGTTTAAATAAAATGATAAAAAAAGACTTTGTTAGCGCTAAAGTCCATTTTTCAAATGTACTTAATTACTCAAGCGATGATTCTATTGCTCAATATAACCTCCTTTTGATCGATGGACATTCACTTAGAAAAACTGGTAATAAGGAAAAATTATGGGATGCAATTGAGATATATTACAAAGCAAGTAGGATGCAGCCATTTAATGGAGAACCTTATTTTTTCATCGGGAAATCATACTTAAGCCTTGGGGATATGGACTTTGACTTAATTTTAGAATCATATAAAAAAGCACTTAAATTGCAACTTTCAGATGAATTAAGAAAAAATATAGAGTCTGAAATATTATTAGTTTCCGACAGGGAAAAGAAATTGAAAGACTTTTGGAAATAACAATTTGCAACAAGTTTTAGCCTTTAAATGAAGTATTTATATTTTCTTGACACATTCCTGATTTTGCATTAAAATTCCGAAGCTTTAGCGCATTTAGTTGCTAAAAGTGTTCATAATCCGAGGTAAAACATGACACTATTAAAATGCACAATAAGGCGAATTTTATTCGCTACAACAATCTTTATGCTAATGGGGAGCATACTTTCTGCTAAGGGTAAATTAACTTTAGTAGGTCAAGTAGTTGATGAAGACGGAGAAAAAGTAAAAAAAGCTGAACTGACCCTTCGCAAAGACGGTGATGTGGTTGAAGAAGATAAAACAAAAGGTAATGGGAAGTTTAAGTTTAAAAAACTTGAAGAAGGCGATTATGTCTTAGAAATTTCCCACGAAGACTTTGGATCTGCGGAAAAGGCTTTTACTTTATCTGAAGACTACGATTTGGGCGAAATAGGTCTTTCAACACAACCTGCGATTAGTCCAGTTGTAGCAACAAGTTCTACTGCTGGTGAAGCCAGTATGTCAAGTGAAGTTCCTACTGCTGTTTCAGTCACTATTCCTCAAACCGTTGAGTCAATGGGTAGCCCGAATAAAGATTTTATTATAAATGAACTAAACTTTGAAATTAAAAAACTGAACGCTGAGATTAAACATCTTACTCAAGACCTTGATGACCTTAAGGCATTAAGTAAAATGTGGGTAAACCCTCTTACTATATACTCAAAGGAAATTATCTTAAAAAATGGAAGCACTGTTTTCGGTAAAATAATTTATCAAGATGACAAATCTCTTAAAGTTGAAACCTTAGTTGGGTATTTAATTGTCGACCGTGCACAAGTTGTAAGAATTGTCGACAATGTGATTACAGAAGACTCCCAGGAGTACGTGCCAGAACAAATTCGGGAAAGTTATGCTCCACCGCCTATGCCAAAATTAGCACAGCCTAGATACACATCTTCTAATAATTCTGCTCGAATGGCGAGTGTAAAATTATCTGCTAATTGTGTATTAGTTGGGAACATAGCTGAAAAAAAAGATAGTCAAGGCAATATTATTTTTGATGGAGAAATTAAAAATATAGGAGGGCGAAGAGCAGATTTTGTTAAGGTTGATTTTGTTTTTCGGAAAAATTGGAGCGGAGAAACACGGACTCTAACAACGTTTGTCAAAGGTTCTTATAATACTTTTGATACTGGAATAGTTTCTGATGCTAGTCTGCTGCCCGGGGCAAATGGGAAGTTTGATCTTTATGTCCCTCAAGACTTCGGGACTTTTATTGGCTATTCGTATGTTATTGATTGGGAAGAATACCAATAAGTTGATTTAATTTATTTTAACATGAGAAATAAAATTATATGTACAATAGTTTTTATGTTTTTAAACATATTATTTGCAGGTACTAGAGTTGCTTATTCTCGGCCTGGTATGATGATGCGAATACCAACTTCAAGTAACAAAGTTTCTCCGTATTTGTTTCGTACAGGTTTTAGCACGGAAATCCACAACTTTAATCCCTTTAACACTGCGGGAGGTTTGTTTTTTGATATGGAAATCAGTCGAGGATTTAGTTTTGGTTTTTCTGCTGTTGTTCCTGGAGACACTTCTATAGTAAAAGAAAACCAGAACGGCTATTCCTTAGAAAATTCTTCATATAATCCTCCTGTTGAGTTTGGGTTTCATTTTCAACAAAGAGTTTATACATACAATGATATTTCTTTATCGGTTGGTTTGCAAGATGTTGTATTTGAAAGTGAGCAAACAACCGACCAGATATTGAGTCTAAATACAAATCTTCTATCCCTTTATGCAGTCCTTGCAAGTGAAAAAGATTTAGGCGATTATAAGATGAAAACTTTTATGGGTTTTGGAACTGGAGGGCTTGCTCCAACAGATGCTGATACCCTTCCAGATGTTTCAAGCCCTGAAGATGTTTCTTTAACAGATACAGCAGCAACGAATGCTGGTGTTTTTGTAGGCTTTTTATTGAAGACTCCATTTTTTAATCAATGGGGTGGAATGGATATTGTGGGTGAATTCGATGGAACGGGTGTCAATGTGGGACTCCGCATCCCCCTTACCTCGGATTACCGCCTGAACCTAGGGTTCACCCACATAGAAAAACTTCCACAATGGGGAAATAGATACTGGTCTGGTCACCCTGGTTTTGCTCTAGGAATTTCTATGATTGTTCCTAGGGATCCGCTTAAAAGAATACGAAGTGGTCCTTCAAGTCCTACAGATATCTATGGACCGGGGAAAGCGATGCCATCTGGAAGCAACGTTATGAGTTTACATAAAGACTCGACAATTGTGATGGCGAATGTGGCAGTAGAAACTTTACGAGATTCTATGGCATTAATGAACAATGAAATGCGTAATCTTTTAGTAAGGTTAAACGCAATGGAACAAAATAGTAAGTTTCTTTCAGATTCTCTAAATTCGCTGAAATTAGAGACAAATATTTCTGAAAAAAACATGAATGAAGCTATGAGGCATTTATCTCGATCTCTTAGGTATTTTTATGCTGGTGATTATCGAGAAGCCTTGAAAGAGGTTGATCTTTCATTGGAATTTAATCCAAATATGGCATTAGCATATGCCCGAAGAGGATCAATATATTATAAATTAGGTGACGTACAAAGAGCTACTATTAATTGGAATCTAGCATTACGTTATGATCCAGAATATACAGATGTTAGAAATATTCTTAAGGCTCTAAGTGAAAATCAGTTAAAATCAGCAAGTTTTATTGAGGAGTGAGTAAATGGATATAGCTCTTATTATTGGTGTAATTTTTGGATTTGCCTGTATGGTAGGTAGTATAGCCTATGCCCTTTTTGTCGAGGGTTCTGCTGGGGGGTTTGGAGATTTTTTGTCAGCTCCTAGCTTTGGTATTGTTTTTGGAGGTATGATTGCCTCTATTTTTGTTGCCTTTCCAATGTACCATGTTACTGCCCTTGGGAAAGCGATAGGTGCGGTTTTAAAACCAGCAGATGATAAAATGGGTCCATTAGTAGAAATGGCTGTTGAAACTGCTGATATAGCCAGAAAAGGTCCGGCAGATTTAGAAAAAGGTGTTGATGGTATTAGAAACTATTTCTTTAAAGATGGAGTACAAATGGTTGTCGATGGGTATTCACTAGAAGAAACAACGGAGATAATGGAAACACGGATTGAATACAGAGAAAAACGCGAAAAGATTCAAACAGACATGTTAAAATCTATGGGAGATCTTTCACCTGCATGGGGGATGGTTGGGACTTTGATTGGTTTGGTGTTGATGCTAGCTGGTTTTGGTGGTGAAGGTGGAGCTGATAATCTTGGTGGTGGTATGGCAGCAGCATTGATAACAACTTTGTATGGAGCTATTTTTGCAAATTTGTTTTTCTTACCCATGGCACAAAAAATGGGTAATAAAACCACCCAAACATCCATGTCAGCAGCGTTATTGGTGGAAGCCGCAAGGTTAATTCATCAGAAGAAACATCCAATTATCGTTAGAGAAAAACTTAATTCTTTTATACCACCAGCAGAGTGGAAGCGAGAATAATTTGTTATGGGAATGACTCCAGGAGAAAAGAAAGCCTATAACAAAGGTTTTGAATCAGGTGTGGACTCTGTAGAAGAGGGACTTCCTGGGTGGTTTGGTACATTTGCTGATATGATGACTCTCCTTTTTGCATTTTTTGTATTACTTGCTGCAATCTCTACCATGGATCCAGTGAAGCTTCAGGAAATGGCAAACTCTGAGGGGAAATCATTAGGAAGTAAAATTAAAAAAGATGGCGCAGCCGAAGAGGAAGGAGAATTTGAACCAATTGAAAACCTAGCACAGATGAAGAAAGAAATGAAAGAATCTATTGAAGAAATGAAAAAAGAAAACCCTGCTGGAGATCCACCAATCGATATTCAAACTAATTCTAAAGGTTTGGTTGTAAATATTAAGGGCGACTTTGCTTTTCCATCGGGAAAAGCTGATATGAAAGGTGAACTAAAAAAATTATTAGATGAAGAGATTATACCAAAAATAAAAGCTAGCCCTTTTCAAGTTGAGGTTGCTGGACATTCTGACAGTGATGCTATGCCCAAAAAATGGCAAAAGTTTTATAAAAGTAATTGGGAGCTATCTGCTGCAAGAGGGGCTACTTGTGTTAGATATATGATAGAGAAAGGGGTTCCTGCACCCCGTTTGTTGGCTGCTGGGTACGGTGATTGGTACCCAAGAGGTATTGATAGTATAAAAAGTATTAACCCAATGTATAATCCATTAACACTTACTTGGGGAGACAAGGGTCAGCCAACAGATCCAAAGGGGAATCCTTTGCCAACAGTTTTAAGTTTGAATAGAACAAAAAAGCAAAAGTCGGGAAACAGAAGAATTCAAATAACTTTTATCAATCCACCACACCATGGGAAGGGTCGTTCAGGAACCGATTATCAGGAAGCTGAAAATTAATTTATTATGCGGAGTTTATTAAACACATACCAAGGAGTTTCACATGAAAAAGAGTAAAAAATATTTTATTCTTATTGTAAGTGTGGTAGCAGCGGTCTCTACTATATTTTCACAAGGTGACGGTTATCTTTCTCAAAAATTAATGGTGGAAAACAATATTAGGGATAGAGTAAAAGATGCGCTGTCTAAACTTATTGAATCACATAAGTACGTTATTAATGTTGATGTAGAACTTGAAGTTCTCGAGGAAGTGAATGAACAGTTTACTTACTACGCACCAAGGTCAAATGAGAATAAAAAAGGAAAGCTTTCCCCAGCACAAGAGACGGCAAATGCCTTAAATGAAATTCAAATGAAGATGGTACAGAGTGAGGTAGAGTCTCAAAAGGATAAGTATGCAATTGGGTTACCAATACCAGGTTTTGAGGTAGACGTTTCCTCAACCAAAAACAGTCCCAGCCCTACTATACAATCACCAAAACCTCTTTCTCCAAAAGCATTGGCTGCGACTTATCAAGAAGCAGATGAAGATGAACCTGCAGAAAAAGAAGTTGTGGACAAAGTTTTCTCAACAAAAAGACCATCTAAAACTGTAATTAAAAGAATGGATCTTTCTCTGATCTTGCAAGAAGGTGCTGCTCCTGAATTGATAGAAAACATAAGACAGTTAACTATGGCTGCAGCCAAATTTGATCGACAAAGAGGAGATAAACTTACTATAATGACAGCTAGTTTCAAGGAAAGACGAGATCAAAGAACAGCTGAGCAAGTTATGCTAAAAAACATTGCTGAAAAAATTGATGTCATGGAAAGGAAAAGATCTTCAGAAGCAACAGATTGGCGTGATGATATTCGAAAATATAAGGAAGAAGTGTTACTTCGACGAGAAGAAGATCTAGCCAGTTTTCAATCTCAACTTGCTGAACTAGATAAGGTCAGGCTTCAAGAAGCGGCTGAGTTCGAAAAAAAAGAATTAGCAAGAAAAGATTCAATTAGAAACTCTAAACTTGAAAATGAAATTCAAGCCCTAAAAGATATGCTTACTGTGAACGTAGCGAAAGAAGAAACAAAAGATAAAAAACTTGATTCTACACGATTCGCTATGTTAGATAACGAAATGCAGGGTCTTAGAAAAATGCTACTACAGGCAATGCTACAAGACTCATTAGAAGCTCAGCAGAATGCTCAGGCAAAAATTGCTGAGGAATTAGCATCTAGAGAAAAAGAAAAAGCTTCTAGAGACTCTATCATTGCAGATAAAATTGCAGCCCTAGATGCTGTTCAAGCAGATCTTCAGGCATTAGAATCTGAAAATGGAGAAGGTTTAGACACTAAAATGCTTATAATTATTGGGCTTGGTGTTTTAAGTGTTATTTTACTAATACTAATAGTTTTGCAAAAAGGGAAGAAAGGCGCACAGGCACAAGGTACATATCCTCCTGGTCCTATCCCACCTTACCCATATCCTCCTCCTCCTAGAAGAAGAAGGCGACGTAAAAAAAGGCCTGAAAAAGAGCCGAAAGAAGAAGCAAAAGAAACAAAAAAAGAATCAAAAGAATCGAAAGAATCTGACCGGGATCATAATGGAATAGCTGAGCCTATCCCACCAGTTTCCGCAGCTCAAGTTGCTGCTATGGAAGCTCAGAATGAAACTAAAAATGATAGCGTGACCCAAATGGTTGATGATCCAAATGTTTTAAAAAGTGAGATTGACGACATAAGAAAATCTGTTGTTTCGATGAGCGTCGGACAACCTGCAAGGACGTCAACCATAGTTAAAGAATGGTTAGAACAGCCTGCTCCTGAAGCTCCCGCACTAGAAGAAACAGCTAGTGAAGATGGTGGAGAAGAAGAAAAGGGCGAAGAATAAAAAGTGAGGATTTTATATTATGGTTAATGATTATAATTCACTCTCTGGTCTACAAAAAGTAGCAGTACTATTTTCCGTAGTTGGGGAGGGTTTAGCCTTGTCTTTGGTTAAGGGTCTTTCCAAAACTGAAATACGGAAAATTAGATCAACACTTCAGACAATGGGGACGATTTCTTTCAATGTTAAAAAAAGAGTCATGGAAGAATTTTATTTTGGTTTCTTAAGTGAAGACGTTGGGCAGAATGGCAACGATGGAAATGCAATACATCCTTTTGAATTTTTAAAAGACTTGACTGATGAGCAATTATTTGCTCTTGTAAATAAGGAAGAGGCTCCCGTAATCGCTATGACATTGGCTCAGTTGGAACCTGAAAAAAGAATGCAGGTTGTAAATAAATTTGATGCAACTCTAAAAGGACAAGTCCTAGTTGAATTAGGGTCATTAGATGATGTGCCATTAGAAGGAGTAATTGAAGTAGGTGCAAGGTTAAAAGAAAAATCTACATATTTACCTAGGACAACTGAGTTTTCAAGGGGTGGAGCAAAAGACATTGCTGATATGTTAGGAGGGATGGATTCAAATGAGCAAGAAAGATATATGCAAACTCTTCAAAATGAAAACCCAGAATTACAAGCTGAAGTTAAAAAATACTTCCTCACTTTTGATGACATTCTTGAAAAGTTTCCAGATGCTACTAAGAGGGAATTATTTGTAACTGCTGAAACTACAGATTTAGCAATAGCTGTTAAGGGTCTTGATCAAGAAGTTGTAGATTCTATAATTGATATGTTACCTCAAAAGAAGCAAGCAATGTATGAGCCTTATGAAGGAGCAATTTCTAAAAAAGAAGTAGATGCTAAAAGGAAAGACTTTTTAGATAGAGCTAAAAAAATGGATAAAGAGGGAACAATAAGCATTGAGGATATTCTTGGTGGCGGTGAAATGATAGAATAGTCATTAAAATCTGACAAGTAAATAATTAAAAAAAGCCTCTAAAATTGAGGCTTTTTTTATGTTCTTTTATAAGTGAAACTAAATTAATTCAGATTGAGCTGCAGCTAATCTAGCAATAGGGATTCTATATGGCGAACAACTAACATAATCCAATCCATTCTGTTTACAAAAAAGAATAGAAGAGGGATCTCCTCCATGTTCTCCGCAAATACCTATCTTTAGGCTGCTGTTTTTTCCACGGCCATACTTAACAGCCATGGATACTAATTTCCCAACACCTTTTACATCTAAACTTTGAAATGGATCACCAGGTAAAATATTACGGTCTAAATATTCTGGTAGAAAAGAACCAATATCGTCCCTGCTAAAACCATAGGTTGTCTGGGTCAAATCATTTGTTCCAAAGCTAAAAAACTCTGCATGTTCTGCAATTTCATCTGCAGTTAGGCAAGCTCTTGGAAGTTCAATCATTGTTCCAACAAGATAGTTTATTGATATGCCATATTGTTCTTCAACTTTTGAGGCAACATTTCTAACAATTTTCTCTTGGTCTATGTATTCTGTAACTGTGCCCACTAAAGGAATCATTATTTCTGGATTAATATTCAAGCCATCCATAACTAGTTCTGCTGTAGCTTCTAATATTGCCCTTGATTGCATTTCCGTAATCACGGGGTATGCTATACCAAGTCTACAACCACGATGTCCTAGCATAGGGTTTAGTTCATGAAGGCTTGCGATGCGTTGATTTACTTTTGCAACATCAACACCAATGTTTTCAGCTAGTTCAGTAACTTGCTTATCATTTAAGGTTATAAACTCATGTAGTGGCGGATCCAGTAATCTAATAGTTACTGGTTTTCCTTCCATAGCTTTTAGGGTTCCTTTAAAATCTTCTTTTTGGAAAGGTAGCAGTCCCATTACAGCTTCCCTTCTAGCCTCATCACTCTCTGATAGAATCATTTTTCTCATTGCTAAAATTCTAGTTTCATCAAAAAACATATGCTCTGTTCTACACAAACCTATCCCTTCAGCACCAAACTTTATAGCTTGTTCAGCATCTTCAGGACTTTCGGCATTTGTTCTCACTTTTAGTTTTCTTATTTCATCTGCCCATTTCATTAATTCTTTATATTCAAGGTTTTTATCTGGATCAGCTGGAATTAATTTTAATTGATCTAGGTATACAACTCCAAGGGTGCCATTCATGGTTATCCAATCACCTTCTTTGACAACTATTTCACCAACTGTTAACTGTTTGTTTTCTACAGATATATTTAATTCATTGCACCCCACAATACAACACTTTCCCCATCCTCTTGCAACTAGAGCAGCGTGGGAAGTCATTCCTCCTCGTGCCGTTAAAATTGCTTCAGCAGCATGCATTCCATGAACATCTTCAGGCGAAGTTTCCTCTCTCACTAAAATTACTTTTTCACCTCTGTTATTCCATTCTTCTGCATCATCTGCTGTAAAAACAACTCTTCCTTTTGCTCCACCAGGACCAGCAGGAAGACCTTTGGTTAATTTTGCAGCAGTGCTTTCACTAGCTTTATCCAAAGCAGGGTGTAATAATTCATCTAATTGATCCGGGTTTACTCTTAATATAGCTGTTTCTCTATCAATCATATTCTCATTAAACATATCAACAGCCATTTTTATCGCAGCTACTCCATTTCTCTTTCCAACGCGAGTTTGCAACATCCAAAGTTTTCCTTCTTCAATTGTAAACTCAATGTCTTGCATATCTGAGTAATGTCGCTCCAGTCTATTTTTTATATCAAACAGCTCACTGTATATTTTTGGCATTGTATCTTGCAATGAAGGGAGGTGTTTTGTATCCTCGGTTTTTGTATCTTCGTTTAACGGATTAGGTGTGCGAAGACCAGCAACGACATCTTCTCCTTGTGCATTAGTTAACCATTCCCCAAAAAATTTATTTTCTCCGGTTGCAGGGTTTCTTGTAAATGCAACACCAGTAGCAGATTCCTCTCCTGTATTGCCAAAAACCATAGTCTGAACATTGACAGCGGTCCCCCATTCTTCAGGAATGTTTTCTATTTTTCTATAGCTGATAGCCCTTGCGCCATTCCAACTTTTAAAAACAGCTTCAACTCCACCCCATAACTGAGCTTCTGCATCATCAGGAAATTCGGACCCAAGAGATAGTTTTATTTCTTTTTTAAATATATTAATCACATTTATCCAGTCACTTTCAGTAAGATCAGTGTCACCCTTTAAATTTTTTTCTAATTTAAATGAGGATAAATGATGCTCAAGTTTTTGTCTAATTCCTTGTCCTTCAGGTGGGTCAATCCCTGCAGCTTTTTCCATTACTACATCCGAATACATAGTGATTAGTCTTCTGTAAGCGTCATAGACAAATCTAGGGTTATTTGTCTTTTTTATAAGTCCTGGAATAGTATTTGAGGTTAGCCCTACGTTTAGAACTGTTTCCATCATCCCAGGCATAGATTGTCTGGCACCTGACCTTACTGAAAGAAGTAATGGGTTATCAGGGTCGCTAAATTTTTTCCCCATAATCTTTTCTACTTCAGATAAGCTTTGCTTTACTTCTTGCGCTAAACTTTCAGGAAAAGCTTTGTTATTTTTATAATATTCTGTGCAGACTTCTGTAGTTAACGTAAAACCTGGGGGGACAGGTATACCTAAAAGATTCATTTCTGCTAAATTTGCCCCTTTACCGCCAAGTAAATTTTTCATATCAGCTTTGCCATCGGCTTTACCATCTCCAAATAGATACACGTATTTCACTATATCAAACCCTTTATATTTAGTTAATTAATGTGGTCAAAGTTATTTAAAAATTAGGAGAGAAATACCTAATCTCTTTTAGATTTCCATTTTTATCATAAAAAAACCATTTGTCAATCATTTGTCCATTTTTATAATCACCTTGCATCTCTTTTTTTGTTCTTTCGTAATCCCACCAACTAGTCCAAGTTGCATCTTTTTTACCGTTTGCATAGTAGCCTTCCGAAAGCCTTCCATCTTCAAACCACGCAGTCCATTGTCCTTCCTTTGTTCCATTTGAAAAAGATCCCTCTTGAGCTTTTTTAGACTTGTCATCATAAAAAATCCAGAGTCCATCAGCATTCCCATTGATGAGAGAGCCTTCTTTTTCTTTTATTCCATTTGTGTAGTAAAAAGTCCAGTGCCCAACCATAGTCCCAAGCTTATATTCACCGTGTGATTTAATATGCTCATTATCGTACCATTCTGTCCATTGACCGTGCTTTTTACCTTCTTTATATCCGCCCTGTTCCTGTTTTCCTCCGCTCCAGGGTTTTTTTGGTTCCGGTACTGGTACATCTACAATAAGAATTTCGGGTACTTCTTTACCACTTGGAAACCATTTGACCCACTGACCATCTTTTTTACCATTTTTTACTCTACCAAGGAATTCATATCCTGTTTCCAAATCTACATGAGTAATGATACCTGTAAAAGGAACATCTTCATTAATTTTATAAAATAAACCATCTGATGCCCGTTCTGGTGCATCTTCTATAGCAATATGCTCGAGCCCTGTTCCAAAATCAAAATCAAAATCTTTTTCTCCTCTTGTATTCCAATAAGTCCATACACCATCTGCTAAGCCGTTTTTGTAAAACCCTTCTCTTTGCATAGTCCCATCTTCATAATAATATGTTGTCAATCCTTCTTTAATTCCCTCTTGGTGAAAACCTTGTTCTTTGATTTGGTCACTATTTGGATACCATATTACCCAAGGGCCATCAGCGATATCTGATCTATAGTTAGTCATTACACTCCGGTGTCCGTTTTTCCAGAAAGTACTTGGGCCATCAAGTCTACCATTGCGATAAAATTTTTCTTCTTGCTTCTCTTCTGAGGTGAGCCATAAAGTTGATCTACCATCTTTTTTACCATTAGAAAAACTTATTTCTTCATCGATAGAACCATCAATTGCAAAATAAGACCAGAGTCCATCTTGTTCATTATCTATGTAGTTCCCCTCGGATTTTTTAACTCCGGTGTCATACCACCATGTCCAAATCCCATTTTTTGTGCCATCTATGTAGTATCCTTCCATTTCTTTATTGTCATTCATATACCACCACCAATTCCATAATTCTTCATCATTTTCAGCCTTGTAGGTACCACCATTATAGCTCCATTGTCCATCTGTAAAACTTAAATTATGATCATGTTCATACCACCATGTCCATTTTCCATTTGGTTTCCCATTTTGGTAAGATTGTTCCATGTGGACATGGCCATTGCTGTACCAATATTTGTATGTTCCATCGATTTCTTCCATCTCGAATTCACCTTTTTCTTTCATAGTACCGTCTTCGTACCATAAAGTCCATTTTCCATGTTTTTTCCCACGATAATAAACACCATCTATTTCTTTGTTGCCGTTTCTATACCATTGAACCCATTGGCCATCTCTTTTCCCTGATTTAAAACGACCTAACAATAAATAGTCTTTTACACCTCCAGATTCTGTTACAATTCCAGAATATGGTTTATATTTTCCAATTTTATAAAACGTATTATCTCTTTCTTCGAGTTCTGCAATTCGTACCCTTTCTAATCCTGTTCCGTAATCGAATTTGAAATCTATTGATCCGTCACCGTTATAATATGTCCAGTTGCCTTCCTTTTGATTACCCCTCACTATTCCTTCACGATCTTTATAACCATTCTCATGCCAAACAATAACTTCACCATCTAGAAGTCCGTTAACATATGTTTCTTCACTTTTTTTCTTATCAAAATCAGCCCATGATATCCAGAGACCATGTTTGACGCTATTTTTATAATCACCTTCTTTTTCTAGGATTCCATCAGGATTATACCAAATCCATTTTCCATCCTTTTCACCTTTAGAGTAATTTTCTTTAGCTTTTAGGCTCCCATTGTCGTATCTGATAGTCCAAAGTTTATCTTTTTGGTTTTTCGTGTATTGTCCATCAATGGTTTTAAAGTTATCTTTATTCCAAACCATATAAGAGCCATTTTTCAAACCATTGCTGTATGTTATTATTTTTGTTTTTTGACCATTTTCAGACCAGTGTGTCCATTTTTTATCCAACTGGTTATTTAAATAAAAGCCTGTCTTCTCTTTAACAATGCCGCCACTATACCAAGAAGTCCAAGAGCCATTTAATTTACCATTTGAGTAAGTAGCTTGAAATTTTTTGTTACCATCTTTGTACCATGTAGTCCAGATACTATCTCTTTCACCATTATTAAATTTTCTTTCGGATTTTTTAGTGCCGTCTTCATACCAGGTGATCCAAAGCCCTTCCTGTTGGCCATCAATAAAGGTTGTAATTTCTTTTTTTATTCCACTTTCCCAATACCATACCCATTTTCCATTCTGTTTACCATTATCGTAATTTCCTTCTTCTGATTTTGTGCCACCTTCGTACCACTTTGTAATTGGACCACTTAATTTTCCAGTTTTGAAGTTTGACTCTTCTTTTCTATTCCCATTTGAAAACCATTTGGTCCAAATGCCTTCTTTATCGCCAGCCGAATAACTACCTTCCATTTTTTTTAATGGGGGATCGTATAAGCTATCTCCATTGAAGTCTAAAACGACTTTTTCATCTGTTCCAGTTGTGTCCCAGACGCCATTGTTTTCTCCGACGTCACCAGTATTTGGTAGGCGATCTTCTCCGAAGTCTTCAAATAGTTCTCCCTCGTACCAAAATGTCCATAGTCCATCTCGAACTCCACTTGAATAGTTTCCCTCGGTTTTTAAAGCCGTACTTGGGTAATATGTTTTTACCAAACCATCATTTTGGGCATACAATACCCATATGATAGATGCTGGAATAACCAATAATTTCCGCATGGTCAAATTCCTCTTATCTAGGATGAAAAAAAAGGTTTTACGGATGAAGCTATATTTCATCCTCCTCTCGGATACCTTATATAACTAAAATTAATAAATTAAGAGGAAAAAGTCAAAAATTGTATAATAAATCAATTACCTTTATTTAAACGGATCCAAAAGCTTTGACCAAACTTATCATTAAGGTTTATTAGACCTTCATTTGAATTGTTTGTACCAAGAAACGATGTTTCAGTTTCAAACTTATTATTAGTTCTCAAATATCCTCCACCATCCCTTCCGTTACCTAGGTAGGTAGTCATTTTACCGAACTGATTGTAGGTTCTGAAATAACCACTACCTAAGAAAGTGCCTGTCTCTCCTGCAGAGTCATAAACTCGCAGTTGGCCTGAGCTATCTGCACCAGTTCCAATATAGACTGTCTCTTGGCCTTCAAAATTATAGGTTCTCAGATATCCCCCTCCACTGGTTCCTGTACCAAGAAAAAGAGTTCTTTCTCCAAATTGATTGTAGGCTTGATAGTAACCATCTCCGAGATAAGATGAAGTGACTCCTTCTTTGTTATAAACACGTAATTGTCCTGCGTGGTCAGATCCTGTTCCCAAGTAAGCTGTTTCTTTTTGAGAATTATTATATGTTCGTATATACCCACCTCCCATTCTACCAGTGCCAACATATGCAGACTCATCTCCATTTCCATTGTATGATCTCATGTATCCACCACCATCTTTTCCAGTTCCAATAAACAGGGTTGGCTCTCCATATTGATTGTATGTTTGCATGTAACCATTTCCCAAATAACCCATAATTACGCCTCTATCATCTTCAATAGTTAGGCTGCGCACAACCAGATGCCCTAGTTCATCTGTCTTGGATCTTAACCCCAAGGTTGAGAAAACAAGCATCGTTGCAAGAGCACCAATTACTAAACTTTTTGGATCAATTTTACTCATAATCAACTCCTTGGACGATTAATGTTGATAACTAAAACTATTCATATTCATAAATATGAACCTGAACTGGAATTTTATAATCATTTGAAATATTTTTCCTTATCATATCGTATTTTTTGATTTCAACTATCCTTTCATTTTCATCATAATAGAACACATTTTTTTCTAGTAATTTATCTTGGCCATCAAGTATAGCTTCAATAAAAATTCCACCTTTGTTATTTAATCTTGTTTCTTTGATAGCTAAAAAATTTACTAATGAATCCGAATAATAATCATAGAAAACATAACTTTCATCATCGATAACGGTATTATATGTTTTTTCTAATTCACCGCTTTTGTTATAAATCGCTTCTTTTATTTTTCGATTGCTCATGTCATATTCGTATGTTTTGGATCCTAAAGAAGCACCGAGATATCCTGAAGTAGCTTCATGTGTTAGGTTCCCATTTGCATCATGAAAATAAATTGTTTGAAAAATTACGGAAGGGTCAAAATACTCTTTTCTTTTAATTGGTGTTTTTAAAGAATCAAAACCATATGATGTAATTGTCAAACAATAATTATTATATAATTCTCGATGCTCGAAACCATTCCCATCTTGAAAATATGAGTACTTTTCTGCCCAAACTATTTCACCGCTTTCAATATCATCAATCATTTCTGGGTTAATAGCTTTATTTGGGTCAAATCGGATTACTTTATATAAATAGTTGTTATCATCGTATTTATAGTGTTCTTTCCAATATGTACTATCATTGGGACCGAAAAGAGAAGTGCTTGTCCTTCGTTTTAAATTATCATACTCAAATTTATAAGATAAGACGACTTCTTTATCGTATGTGCGTTGAAGTTGTAATCCTTCGTTTTTTCCTGTTATGTACACATATTTTTTAGAAAGCGGGATATCGTGGCTATAGATTGTACTATCGGTTATTAAGCCTCTTTTATTATAGTTCATAACCGTAGAATGTTTTAACTCTTGAGTCTCTGTTCCAAAACTTTCAAAGACATGGTATACTTTTATTGTTACTTTATTTAGTCCAAACAAAGGTAAAAAAAGAAGAAGGAAAAGTGTTATTGTTATTTTTAATTGAGTAATCATAAAACAAATTTTTTTTGCATATTGGAAGTTTTGAACTAAATATTCATAATTAATTAAAATAATGAAATCAGTAAGCTGTTATATAACAGAAGTTAACAAACTTTAGTTATCTCTTGCTTTAAATATTGTATAATCCTAAAATCAAGTAAGTCAATTATTGGCTTAAAAATGCGGAGTTCTATTTGATATTTAGGTGTACCATCTATTTTGTGGTGTTTTGCGTTACCATGCTATCTGGTGCAAGACTTAATGATGTTAGTTATAGCATTAAACAGAATGGAGTAATGATTAATATAGATTATGATGTTCCAATTGATGATGATGATATTATTGGCTGGAAATCAGATCGAGGCTGGGTTTATCTTACATTGTTAGGTGTTCGTGCACCGCAAAATAAACCTACAAATAGAAACTTTAAAGGCATCGTAAAAAAGATAGTAATTGATGATTTTGATGAATCTACACAACTTGCAATCCTCATTAATAAGCCTATCCTTGGGTATGATATTATTAATTCAAAAGGTACGCCAGGAACAATTGTCTTTATTCATACGGAAATGAAAAAATCTGAAGTTGCTTATTTAAAAGAATATATAGAGAAGGAAGGAACTTCTGTTTTTAACAGAGCAAAATCTTCCGGCTTTCCTAAATATAACACAAATTTTAAAAATGCTTTTGATCAAGCAAGAAAAGAGTTAGGACCAAATGCTATATTTGAATTTAATGGTAATCTTTATACAACAAATCATCCTGGTGAAAAAGGAGAAACTTCGAGCTCTATTCTAAATAATAATATGATTTCATTAAGTAAAGATATTAAGGAAAAGGTTGATTCATATGATAAGCAAATTGAAGAGGTCTACATCGATAGTTCTTCAGGTGAAATAATTACAGAATTAATTATTGATACTTTAACAAACAAGCTTAATAAAAGTGAGGATGCTATTCCAGCAGATTGGGTCGATCCATTATTAAGTGATTTAAGTCAAGATGATGATGGTTGGTTTAGTGGAATTTTTCCTTCTTATAAGAAAAAAAAATCTCCCTTTGGAAAGAACGTAAATGATAAAGATAAAGTTATAATAAAGGATAATGCGCCGATATTGGTGGAGCGTCCAGTTGTTAAAAAGAAATCGAATTTTTGGAAGAGATTTTTTCCAAAGGATGAAACTAAGAATTTTGTAAAAGAAAAATATGAAGAGGATAAGACTTTAAAACCGAAAATTGAAGAAACAGATTTCACAGAGCTTCAAAATAAATTTGTTCCATCCAGAATTAAAAATAGGCAGATGAAACTTACAGATGAAGAAAATAGGGTCTTATCGCAAACTCAGTTGTCAGATACAAATAACGTAGTTATAAAAGTACCTCTAAATAACTTTGATTTAGAATCCAATTATAGTGATTATAAATATTTACAAAAAAAATATATTCCACCCTTAAGGGACAATTTTATTAGTGATACTTCGAGTTCTACTAACTTTTTAGGATCTTCAACTCAGTCTCCTGATACAAATGTGGTAGAGGCTTGGTTCACAAATGAAGACATGATTTCAAATGAATATGATCCTAGATATTTACAACGGCAGCATGTTCCTCTTGGTGCAAATAAAAGAAGCTTTGAATCTCCATCTGATATTATTTCCGCAGAAGCTGATCCTCAAATTCCAGAGTTTACCGCACCATTCATTTTAGATGATCGATATAAAGTACAGTATAAAAATAAAACAAAAACAAAAAGAAATAAGCCTAGGCGAAAAATAGAGGCACCATTTGAGCCGAAAGAAAAGGAAGAGAACACATGGCTTAGTTTCTTCCCCTCTCAATCAGATTCAATCAAAAAAAAACTGAACTGGGATTATAAAAAAGAAAAAAGTATTCCAAGTTTTTTAAAGCGTGAAACGGAAAGTTTAGACTATTCTTCTGTTGAGAACGAGGACTATAGCTGGCGAACTCAATTACCAAATAAAAGACCTAAATCACTTCCTCCTAGATATTCAGATCCGGGGTTTAGGTATTATCGGCAAGGAGGGATTACGGTGGAAGCAAATCTAGATGGTGTGCCGATATATATAGATGGAAAATATGTGGGGGATACTCCTCTTAATAGGCCGATTGAAGTTGAGCCAGGATGGCATCAGGTGAGCGGGTTTTCGCCAGTTTATACTCAACTTGCATTTCAAAAAGGATTGCAATTTGTGGGATATGATTCAATTGTTCAAAATAATGAAATGTATGGATCAACTACTGTTTATTCGGAACCAGGAAAATTAGAAACTGTTTCATTAAAATTTAATCAAATGGGAGACACACCTAAAAAAATGAGAGAGATTGAAGGTGGTATGTCAATGGGCATCCCGATGTTTACATTGCTCATAGGTATTATTACTTGGGCTATGTAACGAAAACATAACATAGCATAATATGGACCTTAAAAGAGAAGTAAAGAATGTTATTTTATCAAGTCTCAAGGAACCTTCTGATATCAAAATTGGAATTGAGGTTGAAAATATAATTTATAATGATAAAAATGAAAGGATATTGGTAAACCTATGTAATGATTTTTCTGCAACAGAATTACTTCAGGTGTTAAATAATAAAAAAAATATTTCTGAAAATTATTCTCTAGAGCCAGGAGGGCAATTAGAATGGGCCAGTAAACCTTATAAAAATTTAAATGATTTAGAAGATTCCATTGTAGCACATAGGAAATTGATAAAAAAGGTTTTGGAAGGAAAGCATCTTAAAGTTGTGCCTTATGGATTAGATCCGAATTTTAGCCCAGCAGATATAGAACTTATCAATCAGAAAAGATATATTTTCATGGATAAAAATATGGAGAAGTCTGGTTCAATGGGTCAGTGGATGATGAGATGTACTTCTAGTGTTCAAGTCAACTTTGATACTTCAAGCAAAGAGGATATGGAAGAAATGGTCTTCGTTGCTGACTGTTTACATCCAATTGCATCATATTTATTTTCCAATAGTCCCTTTAAGAATAAAAGACCAGTATGCGAAAAAAACTTAAGAAATATTATATGGGCAAATACTGATAATTTTCGATGTAATAATTTATTTGATCAAGGTATTTATTTAAAAACGGACTTAATAGATGAATACATCAACTTTTTTTTAGGTGTACCTGCTATATTTTCATTAGATTGTAAAGGAAGAGCTATTCAGGCAAATGGAACCATTGGCGAGCTGCTATTGGGAGAAAAAAATAATGGGACTTTAAATAAAAATCATATTCTAAGTTTTTTACGTCAAGTTTTTACGAATGTTCGAATAAAAAACTTAGTAGAGATTAGAGGAGCTGATCGAACTCCAGAAGGTTTTGAAATCGCTCCGGCAGCTTTTTGGACCGGATTGCTAATGGAGAAGTCAATCCTTAAGACAACTTTAGATACTGTTTCTTCATGGGAAAGAGAGGATCGAGCTCTTCTAAATAATGCGGGGTTTTCATTAAACACAAGCCAAAAGGGGCCAGGTAACAAAACATATGGTCATTGGATAGATTATTTTAGTCAACTAGCACTTAATGGATTAAAAAAACGTAATCTTGGTGAGGAAAAACTGTTCAATGTTTTTTTTGAGGCTATAAAAAAAGATGGCCCATTTAGTTTACAAAGTCAAAATCGTGAATAAGCGCATTGCTCATAATTTGACATGGGTTCCTATTCTTTTGATCGGTATCCTTACAATTTCTTTGGGAGCAGTTTGGTGTATACATGAACAACCATGGCTTTTGGATAAATCACCAAATGAAGTTTTGCTTCAGACTTCTTCTGATGTTTTGTTATTAGAAAAAATCAATATAGGCTTTCTCTCATATTTAAAAATAGGATATAGATTTTTAGGTTTGTGGCTGTTAACAATAGGATTTTTGATAATGAATTATATATATGTCACAAGAATGGGAACAAAGACTGCTCGCAATTCTGTTTTTTTAACATTGATTACTGCACTGTCAGGAGTTTATTATTTATTGCTTAACTATTTACCCTCATCGCCTTTAATACTAGTTTTACATTTTCTTTCGTTTTGTTTAATTATAAGCGTTTTCTTTTCAAGACACCTTCCAGATTAGTTTTGTTTTTAATATTTCCTTTGTGTGTAAAACAAATTAATCACTTAATTTAGAGGCTTACATAAGTAAAGAATATTTAATGAATAACTATTTAACGTCTACTATTTTTAGAAAAGTGCTGGCATCTCTTTCGGGGTTGTTTTTGGTTACTTTTTTGGTTGGACACTTAGTGGGGAACCTCCAGCTTTTTATACCTGGTGTACAGGGACAAACACAGTTTAATAAATATGCTCTTTTTATGACAACAAATCCTGTTGTACAGGCATTGTCTATTATAACGTACTCTGCAATATTATTACATATATTTATTACTTTATTTTTGGTGATTCAATCTAGAAGAGCTAGACCGGTTGGTTACGCTGTATCTAACGGCAATGATAGCAGTGGCTGGTCTTCAAGAAACATGGCTATTTTGGGAACTGTCTTATTGTTTTTTTTAGTAATTCATCTTAAAAGTTTCTGGTACAAAATGCATTTTGGAGAAATGCCTTACCAGTATTTGAGTGACGGAACAAAAATTAAAGATCTCTATCAGGTAACAACTAGCGCGTTTCAAAATCCATTTTATACTTTTTTTTATGTTTTTTGTATGGGGGCACTGTCACTGCACTTAAAACATGGTGTTGAATCTGCTATTCAAACAGTCGGTTTAAGAATTCCAAGTTATGAGAAACTTTTTAAATACGCTGCAATAGCAGTAGCATTTTCAATCCCAGCAATTTTTGCTTCAATTCCTGTTTATTTATATTTTACAAACATATGATACTTGATAATAAAGTACCCGAAGGACCGCTCGAATTAAAGTGGACAAAATATAAGTCAAAAGTCCCACTTGTCAGTCCTGCCAATAAAAGGAAACTAGAAATAATCGTTGTCGGGACTGGCCTTGCAGGAGCATCTGCTGCTTCATCTCTAGCAGAAATGGGATATCGAGTTAAATGTTTTTGTTTTCAGGATAGTCCAAGAAGAGCCCATTCAATTGCAGCCCAAGGTGGAATAAATGCTGCAAAAAATTATCAAAATGACGGTGATTCAGTATATCGTTTATTTTATGACACCATAAAAGGAGGAGACTACAGGTCTAGAGAGGCTAATGTTTATCGTTTAGCTGAAGTAAGTGCCAGTATTATAGATCAGTGCGTAGCACAAGGTGTTCCATTTGCAAGAGAATATGGCGGAACATTAGATAATCGATCTTTTGGCGGTGTTCAAGTTTCTAGAACTTTCTATGCTAGAGGTCAAACTGGACAGCAACTTCTATTAGGTGCTTATAGTGCTCTGAGCAGGCAAATTTCTAAAGGAAACGTTAAAATGTATAATCGCCATGAGATGGTTGAAATTGTAAAGATTGATGGAAAAGCAAGAGGTGTTATTGTAAGAAATTTACTTACAGGTGAATTTAATAGGCATTTTGGACATGCGGTCGTTCTTGCTACTGGGGGGTACGGGAATGTGTATTACTTATCGACAAATGCTATGGGAAGCAATGTAACTGCCGCATGGAAAGCTTATAAAAGCGGCGCTGCGTTTTCAAACCCTTGCTTCACTCAGATCCACCCTACTTGTATACCCGTTTCAGGAGAATATCAATCAAAACTAACTCTTATGTCTGAATCTTTACGAAATGATGGTCGCATATGGGTTCCCAAGAAAAAAGGAGACAATCGTCCACCAAGTCAAATTCCTGAAGAGGAAAGAGATTATTACCTAGAAAGAAGATACCCAGCTTTTGGAAACTTAGTACCTAGAGACGTGGCTTCTAGAGCGGCAAAAGAAAGATGTGATGAAGGCTATGGAGTGGGAAAAACTGGTTTAGCTGTTTATTTAGATTTCGAAGATGCGATCAATAGACTTGGAAAGGATATAGTTTCAGCTAGATATGGAAATTTATTTGCTATGTATGATAAGATAACTGGTGATGATCCTTATTCAACTCCAATGAGAATTTTTCCTGCTGTTCACTATACAATGGGTGGCTTATGGGTTGATTATGATCTAATGACAACAGTTCCAGGGTTATATGCCATTGGAGAATGTAATTTTTCTGATCACGGTGCGAATAGATTAGGTGCATCGGCTCTGATGCAGGGATTAGCGGATGGCTATTTTGTACTGCCTTATACAATTGGAAAATATCTTTCTGAAGATATCCGAACTAATCCAATAAGTACTAACCATGATTCCTTTACAAAAGCTGAAAATAATGCTAAAGAAAGAAATAAAATGCTTTTACTAAACCATGGGAAGCGTTCGGTGGAAAGTTTTCATAGAGATTTAGGAAGAATTGTGTGGGATTACTGTGGTATGTCAAGAAATGAGCCAAATCTTATTGCGGCAATAGATAGAATTAAAGAATTGAGAAATGAGTTTTGGAAGGATGTTAAAGTTTTAGGTGATGATAAAACATATAACCCTGAATTAGATAAAGCTGGCAGGGTTGCTGATTTTTTTGAACTTGGTGAGTTGATGATGAGAGATGCTTTGGAAAGAAATGAATCTTGCGGGGGTCATTTTAGAGAAGAGTTTCAGACTGGAGAAGGAGAAGCTTTAAGGGATGACAAAAAATTTACCTTTGCTTCTACATGGGAATTTAAAGGAGTGGATGAACCCCCTGTTTTACATAAAGAAGACTTAGGTTTTGAAACAGTAAAACCTACTCAAAGGAGTTATAAATAATATGGGTGATTTACAATTAACCCTAAAAGTATGGCGGCAAAGGTCAAGTTCAGATAAGGGAAAATTTGAAACATATGATGTTAGTGGTCTTAACAGTCATATGTCTTTTTTGGAGATGATGGATGTATTAAATGAGCAATTAGTTGGGAAAGATATAGAACCAATTGCATTTGACCATGATTGCCGCGAGGGTATTTGCGGTATGTGTTCTATGGTGATTAATGGCAGAGCTCATGGTCCATTAAAAGGGACAACAACTTGCCAGCTCCACATGAGGCACTTTAAAAATGAGGATACTATTACGATAGAACCTTGGAGAGCAAAAGCATTCCCAGTTGTAAAAGATTTAGTCGTAGACAGGTCATCCTTCGATCGAATAATTCAGTCAGGTGGTTATGTGTCAGTAAACACAGGAAGTGCACCTGATGGTAATGCTATTCCAATTCCAAAAGAAGTTGCTGAGGAGGCATTTGATGCTGCAGCATGTATTGGATGTGGAGCATGTGTGGCAACTTGTAAAAACGCATCTGCTAGCCTTTTCGTTTCAGCAAAGGTATCACAATTAGCTTTGCTCCCCCAAGGTCAACCTGAAAGAAAAGAAAGAGTAAACAAAATGGTTTCAAAAATGGATGAAGAAGGTTTTGGGCATTGTACAAATACCGGAGCATGTCAGGCAGAGTGTCCTAAAGAAATTTCTATCGAGTATATAAGAAAAATGAATTTAGATTATAATTTGAGCAATCTTAAAGGTTAGTTACTTATTGAATTTATTTTAATCTAAAATTAACAGGTATCGATATCCATACCCCAACAGCTCTTTCACGTTGTTTAGCGGGTCTAAACCTTGTGACTCTAATCGCATCCATCGCCGCTTCATCGAGTCCAGTATTAGGTACACCCTTTAAAATAATAGTCTCTTTAACTCGACCTTTTTCATCAATAAAAGCTTGAACTACAACGACTCCCTCAATCCCTGCTTCTTGCGCAATTTCTGGATATTTTGGCCTAATTGGGCTCATTGCAACTGGTGGGTCATCGTAGGGTATAAAAACCACTTTTGGGCCTGATGGTGGAGGTGGAGGTGCATCCATATTAGAAAAATCATCAAAATCAAGTTCATCTAGAGTTAAATCATCTGCGATGTCTTCATCGTCAGAAGGTACCGGGATCGAAGGCCTTGCAGGTGGTGGGGTATTATCAATTTGTTGAGTTTGAGGGATTTCAATATTTTCAATAATTACTTGTTCAGCTTCATCAAATTCTAGAGTATTTATAAATCTAGGAAAAATCAAAAAATTTAATATTATGCAAAATATTCCTATTAAAATTGTTATTCGTACTACAATTGGATACTTTAATTTTAATGGATTGATTATTCTCATTATTCTACAAGCGTTTTAGAAGAGTAGTTCAATTTCAAAGCCTCTACTTCTCTAAGGTTCTCATGGATTTTAGACACAAGTCCCATTTCAGCTTCTTCATCCCCTTTTAAGGAAACAACAATTTGGGGGTTAGCTAAACGCTTATCATACATTACTGTTGAGACATCATCCGCAGCCATTAATCTATCGTCGATTGACACTAGACCATCTTTTGAAAGCCATACTTGCACAGTGTTTCTTTTTGATTTTAGTTTTTCAATCCGTTTTGCTTTTGGCAAATTAACAGGCAATCCGGAGTATTCCTTTAAAACTGTTGTTACCATAAAAAAGACTAAAAGCATAAAAATAATGTCCGGCATTGAGGCTGTAGGTATTTCACTTGATATTTTAGTTTTTTTTGAGAATTTCATTTAGTTACTGTTTGCTATTGAAATTCGCTTAGCATCTGCCATTTTTAATTGGTCTATAACTCTCACATAATCTTTATATGATGTCTTGGGATGGGCTTTTACTGAAACAACTAGTTTATCGTTAGATCTCAAACGTTCTCCTACTATTCTGTGGATTTGTTCAAGGTTTGTAGGTTCTTCATCGAGTAAAACTTTACCTTGAGAGTTAATCAGACAATTGAGGATGTTTTCTTTTCTAATTTCAATCTCCATATCTCCGGGAGGAGGCAAAACGATTCCCAGTCCTTTATCAGTATCGATTGTAGTTGTTACAAGAAAGAAAATAAGAAGCAAGAAAGCTATGTCTGCCATTGAGGAGGTAGGAATTTCTCCGCCTTTAAATCGCCTTTTATTTGCCATTACCTTGAAACTTGTTTATTACTTTTTATTAAGTTCATGAAGAAAATCCAATATTTTTATGGATTGTTCTTCCATATCTAAAACTAATTTATCTATTCTTGCTACAAAAACATTCTGAAAAGTTTGTATTATCATTGCAACAATAAGTCCAAAGGCAGTAGTAAGTAAGGCTTGTGAAATACCTCCAGCAACTACTGCAGGAGAGATATCGTTTGCCGCTTTAATTGCATCAAATGCTGCAATCATACCAACGACAGTTCCCGTAAAACCAAGCATAGGAGAAATTGTAATAACAGCATTCAGCCATATCATGTTTTTTTCTAGAAATGCCATTTCTATTCCACCGGCATTTTGGATAGCTTTTTCAGTTTCATCATGACCTCGATCTAATTTAGACAAACCAGCATGGAAAATAGCAGCAACAGGTCCACCTGTTTTGCTACATATCTCTTTAGCTGCTTCTGTTCCATTTTCATTAATAGATGTAGTTACTGCTTCAAAGAATGTATCAGAGTTTACTCCAGACATCATCAATGAATATGCACGCTCTAATACAAATCCTAAGCCGAAAACAAGCGTTAGCAGAATAGGCCACATAAATGCTCCGCCTTCAAGAAAATAATATACCATTAGTCAACTCCATGTATAAGTTTAATTTAATGAGAGTAAAAGTAATTAAAATGTTTGTTTCATAGAATTAGAATTTAATTTGAGGATTGGATGAATGCATCTGCTTCATTAAAATGTTTTAAAGCCTCATTAACTTGGTTATCAAAACGCAAACGAATGTTTGTATTTTCATTTTTCCCCCAAATAGATCCTGCTAATTCGCTTTTTATTCTATTCTTTAAAAATTCGGAATCATTATTCATTACAGAATCTTTTTGAACTTTGATTGAATAAGAATCTAAATAAATAAAAAAATCTTGCAGCATTGAATGTGTAACGTCCCATTCTTCTTTGAAATTATTAAAATGAAGAAATTTTTCTTTATGACGAGATGCGTATTGGGAAGCAAAATTAAAAATAGGACGCTTAGGATTTCTAATCACTTTTACAGTTTCTTTGTTTAAGGTGCTTTTGTATGGTATATATATATCAGGAGTGATGCCGCCTCCGCCATAGACAGTTCTTCCAGATTTAGTTTTATACTTGGGGCGCAACAGTTTTAAACTGTCAATTACTGATTCTCTGTCTTCAGCATAAAGCTCTCTATAATAAGCTAAGTCATTACCATCCTCATATGGTCTTTGGATTAGTCGTCCAGATGGAGTGTAATATCTAGCGATGGTAACACGTAATGCAGCTCCATTATCTAGTGGTAATTGACGTTGCACTAATCCTTTTCCAAAACTAGTCTCCCCAACAACTAATCCTCTGTCAAGGTCTTGTACTGCGCCAGAAACTATTTCAGCGGCACTCGCAGAACCCCTATTAATAAGAATAATTAACGAAAAATCTGTAGAATTATTTTTTGAATCATCTCCTAAAAAGACTTGATTAGATTCTTTTATTTTTCCGATCGTATATACCAAAGTGTCATTGGTGCTTATAAACAGATCGGAGACTGCCGCTGCTTGCTCTAAATATCCACCACTGTTTCCTCTTAAATCAAATAAAAGCCTTTCCATACCTTGGGATAGAAGCGTGTCAATAGCAGAGGTTACTTCATTTTTTGTTGTAGCCGAAAACCTTCTAAGAAAAACATAGCCTGTATTATCATTTAACATTGTTGCAGAACCAACACTGTATATTGGGATGTTGTCACGGATAATTGAAACATCAAATGGCTCAGGTTCTCCTATCCTACTAATCGTGATCAAAACCTCGCTTCCTTTCCTACCTCTAAGTTTTTTAAAGACTTCTGATTTTGTTATTTTATAAGCATCTTCTTTATCGATAGCGATTATTTTATCTCCAGGCATAAGCCCAACAATTTCTGATGGGCTATCAGGGATTGGAGAGATAACTGTTATATATCCATCTAAAATATCAAATTCAATTCCAATTCCTTGAAAATTTCCTTTGAATAGTTCACTTATATTTTCTTGCTCTTTTGCGGGAATGTAGGTTGAGTGGGGGTCCAATTCTTCCATTAGTCCTCTAAAAGACCCATCCATTACTTTATCAAAATCAATTTGATCAAAATAGAAATGATTAACAAAGGAGATTATTTGCTCTAAGACTTTCATTTTAGTTTTAAGGATGCGGTAAGCATTTTTATTTCGAGCACTAAGTTCTGGCAATAATAAAATAAGTGCGAAGAGGAAACCAAACAACGCGGAGACTCCAAGTGGCCATACCCGCTTAAAGAAATTAAACATTTATTAAATTATTTTTTAGAGGCCAACGTATAACATTGTTCGAAATGTAACACCTGATAAGGCGGAACTAGGTGAGTCGCCTATCTGAGTTCTTCCATTTAATTTCCATGAGCCCTGCCTTACTGTTCCTTTATTAAACCCAACACTAATACGTAGGCCTAATCTTTCCAGAAATTGCCATTTAACAGCCACATAAGGTTGAAAGTTAAAAAAAGCAGAGCTAACATCTTTTAAAACTCCTGAAACTGCACCTGGTCTTATATCAGGGTTGTCAAATTCATTTGTTGCAACACTATAAAAAAGTGTGTCGCCTGTTTCACTCATAGTACCATAGGCATTTGAGAAAACTTGTTTCCATCTTGGATTAGCACTCGTTTGTTCAATCCCCATTGCAACGCGTCCAAGACCAAGTAATGCACCAGATGATATTTCAAGATCTTGGAGGAGGGGCATTACATATTCAACAGAAGCAGCACCAAGTAGAAAAGTAAACTTTGCTTTAATTGATGGATTTAATTCATCTGTATACATTTTAGAAACTTCATTGGCATCTAGAGAATCGTTTCCGTTCCCATCAATAAATATTTTAATTTCGGGTATTGTGCTTACAGAAGTACCCCCCATACCAGCATAGCCCCCAATACGCCATCTTCCTGTGACATGAGCAAAGCCTTCACCTCCATGCACTACAAAAGGGTCATCAAATTCCTTAGGGTTCAAGCCAATATTTGTTAAGTAGGAAGCACCGGGAATAGAGTCTAATTTGATATACATAGGACTATATCCAATTCCTCCGCCTAAAAAATCTTCAGCAGGGTAACTAAACTGCCCTTTCAGTAAAGTTAGACTAAATAACGATAAGTAGAATATGTTTTTCATGTTTCAGAGTCAATAAACACTATTTAAGTTACAAATTAAGATTCATGGATCAATTAAGAAAGGAAATATAGGCTAAAATTCTATTAATTGAGAAAATTGTTACAACTGGTCTTTTCCTTGGAAAAATTGTCTCAGTATCATATATTTTTGAATAGTAATCGAGGTAAGGGAGCTTAAAACATAGTTTGACTCCCTATAATAGGCACTTATCTAAGTTAACGTCTACATTAAATAAGTGCACGTAAAGGAGAAGAAATGCGCTTTTTTCAAGCCATATTTCTTGGAGTCTTTTTATCGTCCAATGCGGAAGGCGAGGATGGATTCCACGTAAAAGGTCCGTTTGATCTTGATAAAGATAAAGTTAACGAGTGTTTGTTATTTAATAGCAGAGATCACTCAATTCTTTATGTTGAAACTAATTCCTCGGGCGTGATCGATACTCTTTGGTCCTATAAATCTGAAAATGGAATAACTATCGCCGATGGGGACTTTGTTGATTTAGACAATGATGGTGTACTAGAATTAATTATAATACCAAAGATAATTAATGTAGATAAAAATACTCCTTGGCTATACGTTTTTAGAGGATCAACATCAATATTTAGTAAAGAGCCTCTTTCTTACACCGATGCTCCACTATCCCTAACAGCATTGAGGCCATCTAGCTTGACTATTACAAGTGATCCTTCTTCACCCTTGGGTGTGTGTTTTGCTTCTCCTGTAAGAAAAGGTATGATTTTTAATCTTCAAATTACTGAGGGTCAGTTGAAATTAATAAATCCTCGATTGTTATCTAGTCCATCTAATAATAATGGCTATGGTGCAATTCAAATGTCCAGCTTTTCAAGTAATAAACGTGATTATGTATCTATTTTATCTGTTGAAAGAGACTCTTTACATACAACAATTTTTGATGTTGAAGATAATTATGGTTTATTAGAGTCTAAGAGCCTTTCTTTCAATAGTATGCCTTTAAATCTAAATACTCCGATTATGGCTCGTACTTCCAATTATAATGGCAAGGATGGCCTTCTTTTGCCGATAAGTTTAGATGATGTTTTTTTATTGAGCATTCTTGATTCTAGCGTTATGATTTCTACTACAAATATTTCTAAACAAAATGCATTTCCAACAGATTACAAAAGCAACTTACAATCTGTTTTGAAAACTAGAAACAATGCTATAGCGTTAAAACCTTTAGTATTGAATTCAATTGAACCACCTTCAAGATTTGAAGCTTCAGAATTATCTGCTTTTGATGAAAATCTTTTCCAAAAAATGAATAATGTTGAAAAAAGAATAAATTATGACGATAAAAATTTGACAAGGATGCCAAAAACAAAGCAACCTTTGTTTTCTCAAAGGCTTCAAAAAATAGAAGACCAAAAAAAATATAACATGTTAAGTCCAACGCTTGGAGATTTTCTAACAGACATCAAAAAAAATAATAAACAGCAGATTCAAAAGGACGTTAAAACTACAATCCCTAATGTAAGC
>CACKSF010000013.1 GCA_902602795.1 uncultured Fidelibacterota bacterium | reverse complement strand
AGATAGTATTTTTAATCCTGTTACAAAAGCAACCTTCAATGTGCAGCCTGTTCCAGGAGCAAAGGAACCTATTGAAATTTTGAATCTAAATTTACAAACTGATGGTTCAATTACAGCAAAAGATGCTGTTTCATATTCAGCTACATATTTAAGAGATCATTTAATGTATGTAGAGGCAATTGCAAATCCAAGTGTTTTAGAAATTTCGGATGGGTTATCTGAAGAAACTATGGCTTTAAGAAAATTACTTAGTCAGACAATTGATGAGATGGAGTTATCAGTTAGAAGTTATAATTGTTTACAAGCAGCAGGAATTAAATATATTCATGAGTTAGTTAGCAAAGAGGAGAACCAAATGCTGAAATACAAAAATTTTGGTAGAAAATCTTTAACTGAATTGATTGAAAAACTTGACTCAATGAATCTTCAATTTGGAATGCAGGTAGATAAAATAATGGCTGAAGAGGTCTAAAAATGAGGCATAGAAAGTCTGGTAGAAAATTAGGTCGTAAAGCTGCACATAGAAAGGCTTTAATGTCTAATTTAGCGATGGCACTGATATCCAATAAGAAAATAAAAACTACAGATCCAAAGGCTAAAGAGCTAAGAAGTTTTATTGAGCCTATTATTACTCGCGCTAAAAAAGGTGATTTGCATTCTAGAAGGCAGATTCTTAAATATATTTCTCACAAACCTACCGTTCGGGAACTTTTTGATGTAGTTGCTCCTGCTTTTTCCGAAAGAAATGGTGGATATACAAGAATCACAAAACTTGGTCTTAGAGACAACGATTGCGCTCCCATATCAACAATTGAATTTGTAGACATGGTAAAAGATATTGTACCAGAAACTAAAAGTGAAAAATAATTAATATTTGTAATACAAATCCCCTTTGGAAAAGAATTATCGAATGAAATTTGCTAGGGTAGTTTTTGCTACCCTAATTTTTTTTAGTGCCTATCCAATTAATGCGAAAGAGTTCTTCAATAAGGCTTTATGGATTGTTAGAGACCATATCACTTCAAAAAGGCTAATAGATGAGGTAATTCAATTTGCAGAAAATAATAATTACAATACCTTATTTGTGCAGATTCGAGGAAGAGGAGATGCATATTATTCATCTAAACTGGTACCACGTACTCATCTACTAAAAGCGAATGAATTTGATCCTCTTAAGTATATTTTAAAAAAAGGAAAAAATAAAAATATAAAAATTCATGCATGGATGAATGTTTATTATCTATGGTCTTCCAGTCAAAAACCATTTCAAAATGATCACTTGCTACTAAACCATCCTGAGTGGTTAGATAACAAAACTCCAGACTATATAGATGTAGAAAATATACTTAAGCTTACTAAGAAAAATAAAAAAGCTAATGGTGAAGGTTTTTATCTTGCTCCCACTCACCCAGAAGTCGATGCACATTTACAGAATGTTGTTACAGAATTATTACAAAATTATCAACTTGATGGTATACATTTTGATTACATTAGATATCATGCGTTTGGATGGGGAATGAATCCAGTAGGATTAAAGTCTTTTTTAAACCATTCTAGTACTATGCCAGGTTTACCATCTTTAAATCTACAAAATAAGCCTAAATTTTCAGATTTTAAAAAATCAGCAATATCAAAATTTTTGGAGAAATCCTCCGTTAGAATCAGAGCTTATCAGCCAAATTGTGTTATTTCTGCAGCTGTAAAACCTAATTTAAAATCTGCTCATAAAAACTTTGGCCAAGAATGGGATATATGGCTAGATAAAGGATATATAGATTGGGCAGTTCCAATGAATTATACTCGAGATAACAAACTTTTTAAAGAAAATATTTCATCTATAAAAAAAGGATTAGATTCTAAATTGATTGAAAATGTAATTATGGGAATTGGGGTATATAATCAAAATTATAAATCCTCAGGTCAAAAAATAATTGAGACAAAAAAAAGTAAATTTGGAGGAGTTAGTATTTTCTCCTATACCGTTTTTAAAACCGATCCAGCATATTCAAAAAAACTGAATAAATATATGGACTAAAAAAGATTAGTATGTTAGAAAAAAAAATATATCCTCCTACAGGATCAAAAATAAAATGCAAAAATTGGCAAATTGAGGCTGCATATAGAATGATACAACACAATGTATGCAATGAAGTAGCGGAGTACCCTGAAGAATTAATTGTTTATGGGGGAAAAGGTAAAGCAGCTAGGAATTGGGACTGTTTTGAATCTATTTTAGAGTCCTTAGTGAATTTGGAAGAAGATGAAACGTTATTAATTCAATCGGGTAAACCAGTTGGGGTGACAAAAACCCATTCTTATTCCCCAAGAGTAATAATTGCAAATTCTAATTTGGTTCCAAAATGGTCTAATTGGGAATATTTTAATAGATTAGAAGAAGAAGGTCTGATGATGTATGGACAAATGACTGCTGGGAGCTGGATATATATAGGTACGCAAGGAATTTTACAGGGTACATACGAAACTTTTGTTGCAGCAGCAAAAAAACATTGGAATACTAATTCATTGGCTGGAAAGCTTGTACTTACTTCTGGTCTAGGTGGTATGGGAGGAGCTCAACCTTTAGCGGTGACTATGGCAAAAGGCGTAGCAATCTGCATTGAGGTAGATCGCAATAGAATTAAAAAAAGAATTATTACAAAATATATAGATAAGTACACTGAATCTATTGATGAGGCAATAACATTATCAAAAAATGCTATTATTAAAAAGCTTCCTTTATCAATCGGCTTATTAGGGAATGCTTCGGTTCTTATACCAGAATTTGCTAGAAGAGGAATTGTTCCAGATCTTGTAACTGATCAAACTTCCGCTCATGATGAACTTATTGGTTATATACCAAGAAATTATACAATTATAGAGGCTAATGAGGCGAGAATTAAAAATCCTAAAAAATACATACAAGATTCGCTAAAATCTATGGGAGAACATGTTCAAGGAATTTTGGAGCTAAAAAAAATGGGGTCTATTGTTTTTGATTATGGAAATAATTTGAGGTCGCAAGCTCAAAAAGCTGGTGTTAAAGAAGCATATGATTACCCTGGGTTTGTACCAGAATATATTAGACCATTATTTTGTAAAGGTATGGGTCCCTTTAGATGGGTTGCTCTCTCAGGTGAAAAAGAAGACATCTACAAAACTGATAAAAAAATACTTGAATTGTTTTCTGATAATATTTCATTATGTAACTGGATTAAAATGGCTCAGGAAAAGGTTGTGTTTCAGGGACTTCCATCAAGAATTTGCTGGCTAGGGTATGGTGAAAGAGCAATGTTTGGATTGAAGTTAAACGAAATGGTTCGAAATGGTGAGCTATCAGCTCCTATTGTAATTGGTAGAGATCATCTGGATTGTGGTTCTGTTGCTTCTCCAAATAGAGAAACTGAAGCAATGAAAGATGGAAGTGATGCAGTAGCTGATTGGCCAATTTTGAATGCTTTATTAAATACTGCGAGTGGTGCTTCCTGGGTATCTTTTCATCATGGGGGAGGAGTAGGTATGGGTTATTCATTACACTCAGGCCAAGTTTTGGTAGCTGATGGCTCTAAAGAAATGGACTCAAGGATAAATGCAGTATTAACAAATGATCCAAAAATGGGGATATATAGGCATGCTGATGCGGGTTACAAACATGCTATTGAAAATTCAAAAAAATGGGATATTAACATCCCTATGCTTAAAAAATAAAATCCAAAGTAATAGATGTCAACTTTAAAGCTAGGAAATATCGGATCTCTTGTGACATATGATTCAAGCATTAAAAAAATGGTGTCTTATAAAAATATTGAAATAGTTATAAATGATGATAAAGTAATTGATATTGGTGAAAATTTGGATAATGCTGACTCATTTATTGATTGTAAACAAAAATTAGTCACTCCCGGATTTGTAGATTGTCACACTCATCCGGTCTTTCTGGATAGTAGAGAAGATGAATTTCATATGAGAGTATCAGGTGGTCTTTCTTACGAAGAAATAAGTAATAATGGCGGTGGTATATCAAATAGTATTAAAGGTGTAAAGAATGCGTCAGAATCTCTTTTGATTTCTAAGGTCAAATCTCGCATGGATAAATTTTTATTTTTAGGAACAACCACCGTGGAATGTAAAAGTGGCTATGGACTTGACACTAAAACTGAATTAAAGTCACTAAGAGTAATCGATGAAGTAAACAAACAGCATAAAATAGATATGATTCCTACATTTATGGGAGCTCATGACTTTCCAAAAGAATTTATAAATGATAAAAATAGTTACGTAGATTTAATTTGTGATGAAATGATACCGCAAGTTGCCAGCCAAGGTATTGCAAAGTTTAATGATGTTTTTTGTGAAAAAGGTTACTTTAGCCTTAGTCAGTCTGAAAGAATACTTAATGTGGGAAGAAAGTATGGATTATATCCTAGAATGCATGCAGATGAGTTTCATGATTCAAGTGCATCAAAATTAGCTGCAGATTTAAAAGTTGCCAGTGCTGACCATTTAATGAAAATTAATTGTACAGGAATAGAGGCATTAGCTTCAAGCGGTGTGATAGGAACATTACTGCCAGGGACAACTTTTTTTTTAGGTAAACACAAATATGCTCCATACAAAGAATTGGAAAAAAATGGAGTTCATATTGCTATTGCAACAGATTATAACCCAGGAAGTTGTAGTATTCAGTCAATGCCATTTATTATAATGTTGTCATGCATTTATTTCCATATGAATATCTTAGAAGCTATTAAATCATCTACCTATATTGCAGCAAAATCATTGATGATGGAAAATGAAATAGGATCTATAGAAAGAGGTAAAAAAGCAGATATTTTAGTTTGGAATCTTTCAAGAGTAGAGGAAATACCATATTTTATAGATAGTCAACCATTAAACTTAATTCTAAAAAATGGGAAATCTATATTTACTGCTTGATTTAGGAGAATAACGTTGTGAACTTTACATCATAATATTAAACTAATAATGTCTTTGAAGAGAAATCTATTCACTGTTCTGCTTGCAATCTTATTTAGTACAAATTCTTTGTTCGGAAACTATGCTTTTAAGAAAAAAGTTAAGGAAGTTTGCAAGTCTTACCGCATCCCCATGGAGTCATCCCAATTAGAACTTGGGAAAAGTGAAATCGTTATCACAATGGAAAGTGGTAGGAATAATTTTGAAATGTATATGCTTGTTGGATTTGCTTCCGCTGGTCAAGCAATTGCGCATCAAAAGGAAATGAACCTTTCTAATGCATATATCCCTCTTGTTATCAGTTTAAATGTTGCAGTTCCTGCATCCAGAGATGAATTCAATACTTTTAGTGCAAGTTGTAGTTCAGAAATGGCGATTTCTCTTGCAGATGGTAGTATGGATTCTTCAGAGTTTATGCAAGAAATTATGAAAAATATAAAAATTCAATAAGGAGTTATCATGCCAGGTCTTGATTGGAGTACAATTCTTATGCAATATGCTAGAGCAATCGGTTGGTCAATAACCGCTGCTGTCGGATTTGCTTTTGGAATTGGTATTGCTTTGAAAGTATTCGATATGCTTTCAACAGATATTGATGAATGGGAAGAAATTAAAAAAGGTAATATAGGTGTTTCGCTAATCTTTATTTCTTTAATAGTAATGGTTGGTCTATTGGTATATAAAGTAATCTAGTTTTATTTTTGATCTCTTTTAAAAAATAAAGTTGATATTTTTTCAAGATTCTCTTTATCAATTTTGTCAAAATCGTTTCTCTTATTAGAATCGATATCTAATACTGCTATTAGTTCTTCTTCATTAAAGATTGGTACTACGATTTCTGATTTAGTATCGGAATCACATGATATATAATTTGCGTATTCGTATACATCCTTTACTATTATAGTTTCTTTTTTCATTGCTGATGTGCCGCAAACACCAGCACCATATTTTATATTAGTGCAGGGAAGAATTTTTCCTTGATAAGGACCAATCTCCAAGTTTCTGTCACTAATACTAACATAGAAGCCACAAAAAATCCAATTTTTGAATTGGTAAGCCAAAACCGAAGCTGTTAAAGACATCTTTGCTTGAAATGAAAGAGGAGGACTAGAATTAAATAAACTTTCTATTGTGTTATAAATGCTTTTATAAATGCTCTTTTTCATTGGTTTATAAAGTAAATGACAATATACATTAAAAAAGGACCAGTTATAGTGGCCATAAGATTAACAAAATTATTATTTATAATTTTATAACCAGAAACTAGACTAGCACCTAACTGCATACTTTCGATAATTTTTCCAGATTCTGTTTCATATTTACCTTGTAATTTATCTCCTAAAAGAGAATCAAAGAGTGCTGAAAGAAAGCCTGTAAAAATAATACTAAAAATTAATATTAATTCAGAACCTATTATAAGATATGTTGCTAATCCAATTATAGATGACCCTACAAGAGATCCAAGTATTCCAATCATAGTTATGCCTCCAGAAAGGCCATGTTCAACAGGTCGAAAAGAAGTAATTGAAATTGGTTTTGATTCCGATAATTTCCCAAATTCAGTTGCCCAAGTATCTGACATCGCTGCTGCTACTGTAGCCGCGTATAAATATATGTTAATTGGATTTGGATTAAAATATTCATAAATGCAAATACAAATAGCAACTCCACCATTGCAAATAACTTGTAAAATGTTTCGATGGGAATTTTTTGATCTTCTTAAAGTATATTTTTTTAATATTAAGTTGAGAAGTGAACTTAAAACAAAAAACAGGGCAATTAAGATAAATTGAACTGTATTACCAAATAATATGATTAGTGCTCCCAACGTAATGGAACCAAAATATCCACTAATTGAGAGGACTTTTATCCTGTAAGGAATATACAGGATAAATGTAATAGCGATTAATTTTAAGGGAATATATAACTTATCAATAACTTCTTGATGAATTGAAAATTGATCATTAAGTCCTATCATAATTAAAATACTAATAATAGGAATAGAAAGGTTATCTGTTCCTCTTTTACTTGTTATTTCAGATATAGTAGCAAATATTGCTGTAATAAGTATAAAGCAGACAGAGTCTATTAATTGGTATTCTAAAATAAATATATTTCCAATAATTAATATTAAAATGGAACTAGTAAAAAATGTGATTGTTCCATTTACGGTTTTGTAGTCATGCCATACCTTAAATTTCCGCACAGAATTTTTCCTGCTTCCTATTTGCGCTGCTAAAGGGTCAGATATTGCGAGAATTAAAAGACTAAGTATTAAAAATTGATTTTTTTCCCAAAAAAGGTAAGAGACTATAAGGAAAGATAAAGGGAAATAAATTGTACCATAGGATACTCTTTTTTGGGAATGTATTCCAGATAATATTTTTGACCTAAATGCAATGATATTTAAAAAAATAAAAAAAATTGCTATAAATGAAGGCGAAAACTTTGAAGAAAAAATAATTGTTGAAAAAGACATTGTTAATCCAACAGTAGCATGCACTAATCTTCTATTTTCTTCAGGATACAATAGTCCTTTTTTGTGAACGTAATTACTAACTATTAAAGAAGATATTATAAAAAGAATAAAGGCCAAAAATTTATATTGTTCGTATCCAGTTGAAAACCAAGCATTAGAAATCATTAATAAAATTATTTAAATGTAATTTAATTGGCAATTCAATATCATAAATATTATCTATGCTATATTTCTTGTATGAATTTCATTGAAAAACAAAAGGTAGGAGTAAATGATTTTGTTAGAAGGCAATTAGAAGGCTCTGGAAAAACATACTCTAAATCAATGACTTTTGATGAGATTGCTAAGCATGCTGAGGAACAAATGATTAGAAATGCTTTTTCTGAAGGCTATAGGAAAGGTGTATTAGTAGTTAATGCTGATAATTCTATTATTGATAACTTTATTTGCCCTTTTGTTTTAATAAAACAGGATACTCTTTTAATTTCAAAATTTGTAAAAAGGCAAGAGAATGAAGAACCTTTTATACAAACTCGAGCATTAAATGGATCCTTGCTTAAAACAGGAAAGGTAGAGCTTATATTATATAGGCATGATGTTCTAAAAGAAAATAATGAAAACACTACTAAAGCAGAATGGGAGTTAATAAGTATAAACAGCGTTCCAGAAGGAATCGATAAGATGCCTATTGGACCTGTCACAATGATGAGAAATCAGTTTAACTTAAATGGAGGAACAAAAGCATTTTATAGTTCGAATGAGTGGGCAAATTCAGTTAGATTTTATCAACAATATGCAATTTTAGATCCAAATTATGAGCGCTGATAAAAATGTTTACAATTATAATATGTATAATTAACTTCTCATTAGGAGCCTAATAAGTAATCCAATTTAAATTGGTTCTAAATAAACCGAGGTAATATGAAGCGGATCATATTAAACAAAATACTGCATTCTAATAAGCAAATATATTTTTCCATAGCATTAATGCTATCTAACTTATTTATTTATGGTCAAAGCTATGAAATATCAGGAAGAACATTTAATGAGGCTGGTAAAAAAATAGGTCCTTCTACTATTGTTGTTTATGATGCGAATAAAAAAAGAGTTGCAGAATTAGAGACACCATCATCTGGGAAGTTTAAATTTAAAGATCTTCAAGATGGTAAGTATATTATAAATTTTTACGCATCCGGTGGATATGGATTAACTGAAAATGTTACTCTCAGTGGTTCAGATAAAAAAGATGTAAACCCAAAACTAAATCCGAATCCAGATCAAGCTCAACTTAGAATTAAACCAACAACTGATGGAGCATCCTTGAAATGGAGAGCTGTTTCTGGAGCTGCAAACTACATTATATATAGGGATAATAAAGAAATTACCACAACTAACCAAACCTCCTATTTAGATAAAGTAGAAGCTGGAAAAACTTATGGATATAATGTAATCGTCATCAAAAATGATCAGTCTATGGGTACCAGATCTATAACAGAGTATGGTAAGACTTTAATGTTACCACCTGAAAATATCGAAGCTGAAGCAAAGAAAAATAATGTTAAATTAACCTGGTTTCCGGTTGAAGACGCAACGGGTTACAATGTTTATAGAGATGGTGAAAAAGTAAATTCTACGGCTGATAATTCTTACACTGATTTTAACTTAAAATATGAGACTGAATATGCATATACCGCATCTACGCTAGATCATCAATCAGATGAAGGTGATCAGTCAAATAATGTTTTCACCAGTACTCATCCTGAGATTAAGAAAACAAAAGGTTTGAAAGCAGAGAGCGGGGAAAATCAAGTTTTCCTGAATTGGAAAGCTACTGAAAATGCTATAAAATATTATATATATCAAAACAGTGCATTAGTCGATTCTTCAACTACCCTAGAAGCAACAGTTAATACTGAGGCTGGTACAGAAAATTGTTTTTCGATTTCTGGTGTGGATCAATATGGATCTATTGGTCCAAGATCTGATGCCGCTTGCGATAAGAGTGTTTTTAGTGCTCCAGATTCTATCGCAGTTACAAATGATAAAAGAAATAACAACTTAATTCAATGGAAAGCTGTGGAGGGAGCTAGCTCTTATAATTTGTACGCTAATGAAAAATTGCAGACAAATACCTCTAAGTTAGAGATAACCCTTAAGGGACTAAAATGGGATAGTGAATATTCCTACTATCTTACTTCGTTAACTGAAGATGGGATTGAAGGTCCAAAATCTGGGGAATATACTGTAAAGACTCCCAAGATTTTTCGAATAGAAGGTATTCTTTATGATGAGAACGGTGATGACAAAAATGTAGATCAAGCTAAAGTTTTTTTATATGATTCCTCCAGCACTAATCTTATGGAAGAATATGTCGTGTCCAGAAATGGAAAATTTACACTAGAGAACGAAATTATAGCCGGAAATTATACTATTATGGTATATGGTAATGGAAGTGGTAATGGGGGTGATAGGGTAGAAATAAGTAATAGAGATATTGAAAATCTAAGAATTAATCTATCCACTGAAGGCCTCAGGTCGGAAGTATGGGTAGAGCGAGGAGTAGGCCAATTAACTGTTCATTGGTCTGATATACCCCAAGCTAAATCATATAATGTTTATAAAAATGATAGATTAATTCAGAACATTGTTGCAGACACTTCTTATGTTGATATTGTAGCGCCAGGAGTTCCAACATCTTACATGGTCAGATCAATTGACTTATATGATCTAGAAGGCCCTACTTCAAATACCGTCATGGAAAAAGCATCTTATGCACCTCCAGAGTTATCAATTACAGTTGTAGCTGGAGGTTATACCGTTGATGGAAGTGGTAGGCATATAGATTTAAGTTGGGTAGAGGTGCCAGGTGTGCAAAAATATGCTTTGTATCGAGATGGAGAGTTGCTTACAAAAACATCAGAGCTTACTTTTGAAGAAAGAGACTTGAACTGGAATACAACATATGTATATGGGATCAATTCCATAGATGCTGATGACTTTGAAGGTGTTAACTTTGTTGATACCGTGGTAACTCACCCTGAAGTAACTGCTCCAAATTTCAAACTTGAAGGTAAAGTAAACTCAATAAAAATTTCATGGGATGCAATCCCAGGCATGGAAGGTAAATATAAAATTTTCAGAAATGGAGGTAATATTGCAGACCTTGACGCATTGGAATTTATTGACCCTGTAACTCCAGGAACGGAATACTGTTATACTTTAGCAGCCGAAGACACATTTAAGACAGTTGGTCCAGACGCTGAAATACAATGTGCAAAGGGATTTTTTGCACCTCCAGGTAATTTTACGGGTAGAGTTTTAAGGAATAACGCAGCTTTTACATGGGAACCTGTCCTTGCCGCTTCAGGATACAGAATTTACAGAGATAATGAGCTAATTTTAGATACTCCAGATGCGACAGAGCTTGTGGATCAGGATTTAAAATACGATACCTATTACACTTACGAAGCTTGTAGCTATGATAAAGAGGGCGATGAAGGTCCTAGAATTACATATCCTTTGACGACCCATGAGGAAGTGTTGGCTGTAGATCTTACAGCGGATGCAGATCTTGAAAAAATCTCATTGAATTGGATACAGTCAACTTTAAAGGTTGATCATGAGTATAGAGTATATAAAGATGGTGAATTAATAACTGCTACAAAAGAATTATCTTACGATGATTTTACAACAGCAGGCAAATTTTACTGCTATGAAATAAGGGTTGTTGATAAATATGATACTGAGGGTCCATCCTCGAATTCAGAGTGTAAAAAGATTTTAGTGAATTTCCCTAGAAAGCTTCAAGTTGCGGGTGATGTAAAAAGGGTAATATTTAGTTATAAGAAAAGAATTGGAGCAGTAGCTTACAATATATATACAGTGGATAAAGAAACAGATTCCCTATCTTTTCTTACTAAGACAAAAAGCACTCGCTATGAAGATAAAGGTCTAGAATTTGATACTGAGTATTGCTACCAGTTGTCTAGTGTAGATGAGGATGGAGATGAGGGGCCAAAATCACCTACTATGTGTGGTTATGTTTTGCCTCCACCTAATTTGACCTTAATTGAGAAAAGGTTTGTCGAGAATACCGGCAATGGTATGTTGGATGGTAGAGAAAATGGTTGGGCAATTTTCACCATTGTAAATGATGGCAGGAGTCCAGCTAGAGAACTTAAACCATGGCTCAAACCACAGGATGGGACTATGACTCCATCACTAAAGATTGATTCTGTTTCCATAATTCCGATTTTAAACGTAGGGGATACAATTCAAGTAGAATTTTCAGTTTACGCAAAATTGAAAATTGAATCTGGAGACCGTAATTTTGAATTTAGGGTCGAGGAGTTTTCCGGTCAAGATTTGGATCCAGAACCAATGTCTTTTCCTACATTAAAAGTGACACCACCTAACTTAGTAGTTACAGATTTTGCTATTGATAGTGAATGGGGCCAAAACTACTTGCCAATTAATGAAGTTGCAACTTTGACAATCCGAATTCAAAATTTATCGATAGGGTTAACAGATACTGCAAGTGTAAAGTTTAGCAGGGATAGTTCTTTTACTACCACAGATGCAGATGAATTGCACGAATTTGGTTTGATTAGTGGAGGAGAGTATTTTGACTTGAGTTTTGAAGTTATGTCAAGAGAAAAGCATTTTACGATAGAATTAGAATTATATGATTATTTTGAAACAAGAAAAATTGTTCCAGTTCATGTTGAGACTATGAAAACCTACAAAGGTAAAAAAGATTTAGTTATTTATAAATCTCCATACCCAAAGGATATCTCTACCGGCCAGAAATTCATTCAACCTGAGTTATTATCAAATATCCCACAAGGGGTACTTAATAGAGATGCCATAGGAATAGTGTTAGGTAATACTTCATTTTTAGATTCTACCATACAGGTAAAAACTTCTACTTCTAAAAATGTTGAACAAGTACGTGAATATTTTTACCAATTTTTTGGTATGGATGACCATGAAATAGTACCAAGTCAGTATTGGCTATATAATAATGGTATATCAAGTAATGATTTTAGATCTATATTTGATCCAGGGTTAGGTTTTGTGAAAAATAAGATAACTTCAAATCTTGAATATTCATTAAAGGATACAGTTGACCTTCTTATCTACTTTACTGGTGAGGGTACAACAATTAATGGAGAAAAAGTATTATTACCTTTTGATGCAGATGAAACAAAAAGTACATCTTTTTATCCTGTAAAAGATTTATACAAAGATTTAGAATCTATTCAATCTATGCCTGATGTTGGAGATATTACTCTTTTTATGGACGTCGATTTTAACAATTCGTCTTTTTCTCAAAATATTGTGAAAATCGGTAGTGAATCCGATGATGAAAAAGGTAAAAAGAAGAAAAAGAAAAAGAAAAAGAAAAAGAAAAAGAAAAAAGGTGAACCTGAGGAACCATTAGTTATATTACCCAAAGAAATTACACCACCTCAATCTCTTACTGTTTTCTATGCTTCGAATACAACCCAGCTTGCATATGAGCACCCTGAACATCAAAATGGACTCTTTACCTATTATTTACTGAAAGGATTGAGAGGTGAGGCAGATAATGGTGACAAAAAACTTACTATAGCAGAGCTTCATAGTTATGTGCAAAAGAATGTAGAGGATACTACAAAAGCATTGTATAGTGACTTACCTCAAATTCCTATACTTTTTACTTCTAGACCAGATCGCGTAATCTGCAGATTACCCTAGCCTCTAGAATTTTTGAAAATGTCTAGACATTTTTTATCAATCAAAATATTGATAATATTTTTTTTGCCTATAGTTCTATTTTCTTCCCTACTTGCAAATAATGTAACTATTTCTGGAATAGTAAATAATCCCGAAAGAAATCCTTTAAAAAAAGTTAATGTAACCATAAGGAATCTAAAAGATGAAATATTCATGGAAACAACAACGAATCGCAAAGGACAATTTAAATTTGAAGGTGTAAAGCCAAGGTTTTATTATATAGTCGCAAGTGATTTAGGGTATGGATCAAAGCGTATAAAAGTTAACCCAAGAAAAAATAAAAATAGTGATTTAGATTTAATCTTTGAACTAAATGGTAAAGATCAGCCTGTAGAATGTTATTTATATAACAGTAACCCGCCTACTTTTAAGGATCCTATTCTTCGAATAAAAAAAATCAATATAAAATCGACAGCAGAAACTATTAGTTTTTCATGGAAAGATATAAATCAAGCTAAATTGTACACACTATACGAAAATGGAGAGAAAATATATTCTGGAGAAGAAGCAAGGTTTGAAAAGAAGGTGACACCTGGAATAGAATACTGCTATACTTTAATGGCCTCTTCAGATTTCGGTGTGGAAGGAGAATTATCAAATTCTACTTGTGCTAGTGCCAAAACCAAAATACCTAGAAATATTAAAATTGATACCTATCAGAATTCATTTTCGCTTAAATGGAGTTATGTAAATGGTGCAGTAGCATATAATATTTTTCGCGACGATCAAAAAATCGCTACAGTAAATGATACTGCATTTCAGGATATAAACCTAGAATATGATAAAGAATATTATTACAAAATAACGGCGGTTGATGGACTAAATAAGGAAAGTGATTTTTCAATAGAACTAAAAGCTTTAACTCACCAGTTGGTTGAGGCTCCTATTTTGTCCTCGATTGACAATAAAAAAAATATTACCCTTATATGGAATGATATAGAAGGAGCAGAATATTACAATATATACAGAGATGGGATTTTTATAAAAACAGAAAATGGAAATTCATTCATTGATAAAGTAAAGAGAGGGCAGCAATATTGTTACCAAGTTAGTTGTGTGGATAAGCATCAAATTGAAAGTGATAAATCCAATCAGTATTGTAAAAAACTATTTCTAGAGCCACCTAAGGGGCTGGTTGCAGATGCAGATGTCAATAGTATGAATCTTAGTTGGGATCCAGATGAAGACGCTTCTTATTATATGGTGTATGAAAAAGTATCAAGTAATGAGTATGAATATATTGGAGAATCAACTACCTCCTACTATGAGGTAAAATCTTTAGATTTTTCTGCAAATATTTGTTACGTAATAACTGCAGTTGATAAAGGAGAGGACGAAAGTCCGTATTCAATATCAGCTTGCAATAGGGTTTTTGACCCTCCTCATTTTACGATTCAAAATCATAAGCTAATTGAATCTTCGGGAGATGGAGTTTTGGGCGCACGCGAAAATGGTTCGATTCAATTTGCTATTTTTAATGATGGACAAAGCCCAGCATATAATATTATGATTTCTGTATTACAAAAAAAACCAGTTAAGAGTCTTGTGTTAGGTCCACCAATCATTTTGGATACATTGAAAGCAGGGAGGATAAAGTTTGTCAATGTTGATATTAAAGCTTTACTTGAAGTCCAAACTGGAGAGCATGAATTAGAATTAAGTTTATTATCCAGAGATGAAATAAAATTAGATGAACCATTTATATTTAATATCAATACCGGATCTATGGTCCCACCCAAAATGATTATTGCTGATTTTGCCATAACTAATGATTTTAATACTAGATATATACCTAAAAATGAAACGGTTAACCTTACAATTCGTGTTCAAAATGTTGGTGAGGGAGATTCAGAGTTCGTTGATGTAAATATCAAAGAAAATAGAACTTTTCAAACCCCAGGATTTACAGGAAAAGTAACGCTTCCGCGCTTTTCTCCTGGTGATTATATGGATATAGAATTACCTATTAAAACTTTATTAGATCAATTTTTTATAAATGTTGAATTAAAGGATTATTTAGATAATATATATAAACAACGTATTGATTTACAAACAATGCGAAATTATAGATCTCCAATGGAGCTTACTATCCAGGACCTTGGTAGTGAAAATATTGTATATTATCCAGACGAACTTGGTGAAATTGATGTCGATAGACATATTCCTCTTAGTAGAAAAAACCCAAATGGACTTGCTATTATTTTTGGGACCGAAGATTATCAAGATTTACGATATCCAAAGTTAAAATATGCTGCTAGGGACAGAGATGTTATGAGAAAATATTTTAATCAAGCATTTGGATTATCAGATTTCCAACTTCTTCCTTCAAAACCATGGCAGATGGAGGGAGGTCCGACTGAAGAAGAATATAGAATAATTTTTGATCCCTATGATGGAGACCTAAGAAAACGAATTAATTCTGCAGTTAAATACTCTAATATAGAAGAAATAGATGTATTCCTTTATTATAGAGGATATGGTGAGTGGGTTAATGGTCAACCTCTTCTTATTCCAAAGAATGCAAGGTACGATAGACATGTCACAAAATACCCAATCGAAGATTTGATAGGAAGCCTTGTGAAGTTGTCTATACTAAATAGTATCAAAACCATTACATTGTTTATGGATGTAACCTATGTTAACCCTGAGAAATCTTCTGGTTCTGTATGGGATTACCCTAAATTACCAGAGAAAATTAGTATTCTTAGTGCATCATCTAACGGAGAAACCTCACAGATTTATGAAGATAAAAAGCATAGTATATTTACGTATTCTCTTTTAAAAGGATTTGCTGGGGCAGCAGATAATGGTGATAATGTTATCAATTTGGATGAAATTACTAACTATGTGTACAGATCTGTCCCAAAATACATTGATTATGCACCAGGGTTTATTGATCAAAACCCATCTTTTAATGGTGTAGACTTAAAACGGACGATCGTAGATTTAAGATAAATATATATCTTCTATGAATTTTAAAAAACATGCTTCCTTATCTTTAATGATTTTATTACTTGGGTGTTTTTCATCTCCCCCAATATGGATTGAGGACAGGCCAAATGATTTAAAATATTGGCATGGTATTGGATTTGCCAATCATGCTGATTCAAATAACCCAAAAATATTAGCAAAAGAGTTTGCCATTCATGAGGTTTCATCTCAGATTAAGATTAATATTTCCTCTGAATTGGATATCCTTACCAACGATATGAATGGATCGATAAATAATGTCATTACTTCTGTTATGAATTCCAGAGTTAGCCTTTTACTTCCTGAACTCGAATTTGTTGATAGTTATAGCAATGATATTGGTGTGTATTTTTATGTAAGATTAAATAAGGATAATTATTATAAATCAATGGAAAGATTAAGGGATAATGCTAAAGAAATAGCACTTAATTACGTAGTTCAGTCAGATGAGAAGTTTGGTAAAGGATCATTAGTTTTGATTCAGAATGCGTGGAAAGAAATCTTTCCTTTTAATGATGAGCCAATTGAAGTTCAGTATAAAAATCAAAAGACCAACCTATTTTTATTAATAAGAAAGAAGCAAGAAGAATTTGCCGACAGGATTTCGATAAAAGCAAATCTTAAAAAAAGTCCGATTAGGACAATTATAGATAGAAATAATATTTTATATATTAAAGTGATGGATCAGAATACTGGTAAAATGTTAGATGGAATTCCTATTCAAATTATTCATAATAATAAGAAAGCTACCTTTTTTTCTGATAGAAAAGGTGCTATTGAATATGATGTAGGAACAATATATAAAAAATCAATATACCAAATTCTTTTTTCTATAGATTATGCTAAAATTTTTGATGACCCCAACGATGCCAAAAATATACTAACTCATTCAAAAGATTTTGGATCGTTAAAGATAGTAGCTATTCCTTCAAGAGTGATTATTAACTCAGAAGAAAAGAATTTAAATAAGTTAATGATTAGTCCAATTTTAGAACCTGTGATTAAAGAAATGTTCAGTGATTATGTTGAATTTGTTAATAATAAGCCTGATTTTTATCTAAACATTGATGCTAACACTTTGGTGAAATCGCAAATTGTAGATTCAGGTTTTCCTTTTTTTTCATATGGTAATGCATCTGTAACTCTTGTTGATTCTGAAAATGATCAAGAGTTTTTTGTTAGCAACCTTATAGATGTAAAAGGTGGCGATTTTGGTTCTCAGAGAACTGCGGGTATTAGAGCATATGATCATATGAAAAAATCTATTGTCCAAGAATTGAGAGAAAATTTGTTGGACGTAAAAGATTAAATATCTTGGTGTAAATGTGAGTAAAAATAAAACAGGAAATTTTTTTGCTTTAATTGCAATTCTTATTGCAGGTTTTTCTATAATAAAATGGAAGAAATACGAGCGAAAAGTTTTGTCCGAAATAAATCATTCATCATCTGCCTCAGTTGTTGGAGAAATCAAACCGTCTCCTGAAATTATTACCAAAGTTAGTTTATTAGAAAAAATGGCCATTAAAGAAAGAGAAAAAATAAGAGTGATGGTAGAGCATGATAATTCACCTCTTACAACAACATATCCCATGATCTTAGATGCAACAACTTCTTATGATCCTGATGTAGGAGATGAAATTCAGTATACTTGGCAACAAATTTCGGGACCTAAGATTGAACTTCGTCCAAATCCCTTCGTAGGAAAAGTAAGTTTTGAAGGCGAAGCTGGTGAGTATACGTTTGAGCTAACAGTTTCAGATAATTATGGAGCACAAGCAAAAGCTGTCAAGACAGTTGTTATAGAGCCTGAACCTAATGCATTTCCTGTAATAGATATGCAAGTTAGGCAAGGTTCTGAATTAAATTAGGGTTATAGAGTTCACCTATTTAATTTCATTATTAATTAATTAAATTTATTCTCCAAAAAAAGTATGGAAAAGTCTGTTGTTCTTGGAATTGATATAGGTGGTACAAATACGATTTATGGTTTTATTACACGTGAAGGTACGATTGTTTTTCATGATGAAATACCAACAAATGGATCTAAGCCAATTTCAAGTCTTATCGAAAGAATCAGTGATAACCTAAAAGAGTTTTTTTCTAAAAATAGACGTTACTCTCTTAAGGGAATTGGGATAGGTGCTCCTAATGGGAATCATTATACTGGTATGATTCAAAGTCCTCCAAATCTAAGTTGGGGATGTATAGATGTTGTTTCACTTTTTAAAGAAAAAATGCATTGTGAGACATTATTAACAAATGATGCCAATGCTGCTGCTTTGGGTGAAAAATCTTTTGGACTTGCAAAGAATATGGATGATTTTGTTATTGTTACATTGGGAACAGGTCTAGGCAGTGGAATATTTAGTTCTGGAAAGCTACTCTATGGTCATGATGGCTTTGCTGGGGAAATGGGCCATATATCAATAGATTTTAATGGTAGGTTATGTAATTGCGGTAACAGAGGATGCTTAGAAGCTTATGTTTCTGCCACTGGTATCAAAAATACCATCCAGAAACTTTTAGAAAAAGATCCTCGAAATACACTACTCCAAACCTTATGTAAAGACAATATAGATGGGTTTTTGCTCGATAAGTCTTATGATCAAGGAAATGAGACTGCAATTAAAATATATCACTACACAGGAGAGAAACTTGGACAAGGTCTTGCCTTAGTTGCAAACTTATTAAGTCCTGAAGCTTTCATTTTTTATGGAGGATTCAGTAATGCTGGTGAACGTATTTTTGCCTCAGCTAGAAAGTCAATGAAACATAATTTAATAAATAGTTCAGGGAAAGATATAAAACTTATTCAGTCAGGTTTAGCTAAGGGACAAGCAGGTATCTTAGGTGCAGCTTCCTTAATTTGGACAAAATGATTGAACAGTTTAGTTTAAAGAATACTATTTATAGGTAAAATAATCCTTTTTAATATTGTTACAATGTAGTTTTATTTAAACAAAAGTAACTCTTAAATGCCCATTAACATAAACAAGGAGATTGTAACAAAATGAAAAAACTTAAATCGATCGTAAACAGTCAGAAGTCTGCAATCGTTATACTGCTAATTCTCAATCTCTTTCAAATAAGAGAACTGGGTCTTGTTCGCATAAAAATAAAAGAGATTGCCCACTAACTATTATTGGTTGAGCTGGAGATGGAACGTCATCGTGATTTTCAGAAGTAATAATTTTATCAGACATCTTTTTTTATGGTACATCATGGTTCTGTTTTTATGGAGATGTGCTAGCGCTCCGCCGCCACCGCCACCACCTGAACCGGTTGTTAAAAAGCTAGAGTCACCTCAAGTAATACCGCCATCACCACCCAGAGGAATAAAGATCCAATCAGTGACATATGATCGATATGAAATGGTAATTGCATGGGAAAAATCTGCAGACCCTGACTTTGATTCCTATAGATTATTGCAATCTATAGGAGGTAGTAAAGACTCAGATACAATCCTTGTTACAAATGATGTAAGCAAATCAACTTTTGTATTGGAAAAATTTGATCCTACTAAGGAAAATTGGTTCTGGATAGATGTAAGGAATACTACAGGGCTTCATACTAGTGGAGTAAGAAAAAGTAATACTCTTGAGATGGAAGCACCCAAAGGTTCTAGTTTACAAACTATGGAAGGAAGGTATGATCTGAAAATTCAGTGGACAATGAATAAAGATGAAGATTTTGAAAAATATACTATTTATAGATCCAGTGTGGCTGATATGAAAAATAAAGAAAAAGTCAAAGATGTTTTATTAAGGGAGGATACAATTCAGGTACTTTCACTTGACAGTGTCTATTTCTATCACCTTGTGACACAAGACTATTGGGGCCTTACATCTTATAGTAATGTAATCAAAGGAGATTATCAGGTCAAAATCTGGGAACAGGAGTACTCTATCGTACAAACAAAAAAAATAGATTTAACAAATAAGAACTTATTTGGAATGATACCACCTGAATTTGGAAAACTTCTAAATCTGGAGATCCTTCTTTTACAAAATAATTTTTTGGCTGGAGATATCCCAGAGGAATTGTGGGATTTAAGAAAACTTAGAGTGCTTAATATTAGTAAAAATCAATTTAGTGGTAAAATTCCTGCAGATATTCATAAGGCTAATGCCATTCAAGAGATTTGGTTTGCGAATAATGATTTTGATGGATCCTTACCTCATCAAATTTTCACTCTTAAAAATCTTACACATCTTAACCTTAGTAGTAATAGTTTTTCAGGAAACATAAGTGAATCAGTTTCCAATTTAGAGAATTTAAGATATCTGAATTTATTTGATAATAATTTTATGGGATCAATTCCATCAGAGATTGGTGAATTAAAAAATCTTGAATTTTTAAGTTTGGGGAAAAACAATTTAACGGGCAGCATACCTCCTGAAATTGCTGGGGCAGACAAGCTGGAATCTATTGCACTTTTTGAAAACCAATTGACCGGTTCTATACCAATAGAAGTTGTTACGATGAAAAACTTAGTATATCTAGGCCTGTTTGATAATCAGCTTAGAGGAAATATTTCACATCAAATCTTTGAAAATTCTAAATTTTCATATTTAAGGCTTAACGATAATATCTTTGAGCAAGTTAACTATGACTCATTATGTCAATCAGGATATAACTGGGCAAACTCAATATATTTTGATGTTTCTGATAATGATTTTAAAGATAAGTTGCCTATTTGCTTCTCAGAAAGAGTATTTTATGAAATTTATTCCTCAATAAAGGATAAAGAATAAAATTGTTGGTGATATAGTATTATTTAATTAAAATTAAGTGTTATTTAATTAAAAAAACTTAATATGTCTAAATATATATTATATCATAATCCCAGATGAGGGAAAAGCAGAGGAGCCGTGTCGCTTCTTAATGAAAGTAAAATAAACTACACTGTGGTCGAGTATGTAAAAAACCCTTTGAGTTTGAATGATGTTTTATCATTATCAAAAAAATTAGGTTTAGATCCAGGAGAATTCGTAAGAAAGAATGAAAAAGATTTTAAAGATAATAAATTAGATTTAATAATTGAAGATAAAAATAAAATGGCTGAGTCTATATCTAAATTTCCAAAGATTATGGAACGTCCTATTCTGGTTAAAGGTGACAAAGCAGTAATAGGGAGACCCCCTCAGAATATTTTAAAACTGGTTGAAACATAATGAGCATAATTCACACAATTTTTCCTTTACTAATTATTATGTTTAATATTGGGTGCGAGCCATTTGCAAAGTCTTATTCATCAACATCAAACCCAAAAATGTATGAAGCTGATGAGTATGTTAGCCCCACTTCAAATCAAGACCAAGTAAAAGTTGTTACTTGGAATATTCGGTTTGGTGCTGGGCGTTTACCTTGGTTTATTGATTCTTGCGGAGAAAAGGCCTTAGCAAATTACGATAGCGTAGAAATAATTATGCAAAAAATTGCGGATACTTTGAATGTGATGGAAGCAGATATTGTACTACTTCAGGAGGTGGATATTGAATCAAAACGCTCAGGTTTTATGGATCAGGTACAGTTTCTTTTAAACAATACTAACCTTAATTATGGGGCATATGCCTCGATGATGGAGGTTGATTTTGTTTTTTCAGATGGACTCGGTAGAATTAATACTGGTAATGCTATTTTATCAAAGTTCGAGCTTACAGAAGCAAAAAGGATCAAGCTTAGACTAAGGACAGACCAAAGCACACTTGTTCAATACGGATATGCAAGAAGAAATATTTTAAAAGCCAAGATTCCTGAACTTTCTCAAGGTACAAAAGACTTTTATGTTGTTAATATTCATGCTACTGCTTTTGCAACAGATGATACAAAGAAGCAACACATCAATAAATATTTAGAAACATTATCAGATATTCAAAACAACAACGATTATTTTGTTACTGGTGGTGATCTAAATTCGGTACCCCCAGGATCCGTGACAGATTTTTGTGAGAATGATAAATGTGATGGGGAAGAATGCGATGGAGATTATGAAAACAATGAAGCCTATCAGGGATCATATTTTGAACATTTTGAAGGCGAACCGGATATTTTGGTTCCGCTTTACAACTCTTATGAATCGGCAATTGATTTAGCAGATGCGAATCTTCCTTCCCACTATAGTCATGCTCCTAGCACTAGTTTTAAGAGAAATAATATTAAATATGATAGAAAACTAAGCTATCTTTTTACAAATAAAACCTGGGTAAATGGGACATCTAGAACACACCAAAGCGCTTGGGAAATTAGTGACCATATGCCAGTAAGTAGTATGGTTATGCTTGGCAATAGATAAACATGCAAAAAATAAGAAGAGTAATTTTTATATTTTTATTATTTTCCATTTATTTTGGGAATGCCCAAAATTGGAGATCTCATTCCTCTAGCATATTATCTAAAAAGCGTTTTGAAGTTGGAATATTTCAGCCTTTTCGCTACGGGTATAGCGAAACATTAGAATATAGCACATATCCACTATGGTTTTTTGTTATGCCTAATCTAACTTTAAAAAAATCGCATGAAAATTTTTCTGGATATAATATGGCAACCAAGTGGTCTTTGTTTTATCCTAGGCCTTTACTTAATATGGTATCAAAAAAAGGAATAGGAGGTTTTATTGATCCAACAATAAAAATTCCTCCGATGCTTGGTTTTTCCTTTTCCTTGATTTTGACAAGACCAATGTTAGGTATGGATATGTCCTTTAAAACGGGGATAGATATTGGTCTTGCCTCAGACGAGTTAGATCATAGAGTAAATATAGAGCTACCTCTTTTATATCATCGCCTGAGCGTCTTCCACAATAATTATGGATTTCATACCGGCTTTGATATAGAAAAAAGTATAACAGAGAAACTTAGTACGCTTGTGGATCTTGACTTTAGTATTTTGCCCGGGATGGATATAAAGGATACGGATTCAGGTATAACAAAATTATTAGGAGAATACTCTTTTGAACATAAAGCCTTATTAATTTATGAGAAATCAGAAACGTTTAGATTTTTAACCGGATACAAATTTGTGTTTGGTGAATACCCCTTTGGTTCTGAATCACGTGTATTACCGTTTCTTCCTTTAGTTGATAGCTGGATTCCAATGATTGAATTACAGTGGGGACGATCTTTAAAATAGGTAAGGGCCTTTTTCATCTTATAGCTTTTCTTTTTATTGGATCATGCTCGCAAGATCAAATCAATTTTAGAGAAAAAGTAACTTTGGATTGCGTTCGCCAAAATGCTTCTGGTACGATCCCTGGTAATCTTTATGAGATAGGGTCCATTATTCAAACCGATGAATATCCACCATTTACAAAAAAACTTACTGTTTGTGGCATTACTCTGATAGCTAGAGATGATGCATCCGATGTCTTTATGATGAAAGTTGGGCAAACTATTGGTGAGATGTTTTCAATTCATGAAGAGACAGATACTTTAAAACAACAAACTCTATTAAAAAATCTTTACACTTACCAAACTCTAATCCCTCTATTTTATGGTGAAGACTGGAGCTTTCTTCCCAATGAAGAAATTGAGTGGGAAGAATTGAATATTAGATATAGTATATGTGATATCATTATGGAAAATGTACCCAATCCTGTTATGGAAGTGGTTGAACATATTTTACACCACATTACAGATATCGGTCTTCATTTTACAGATATAGATAATTGGGGATTGACAAATGCCTCAAGACTTTTTAATCTTACTAAAGAAGCGATCGAACTTGGATATTATAATGTTAACCAATATGAAGAAATAAATGAAGCGGGTATTAGGAACCGTGTTATATTACAGGAGTATGCATATTGGATTATTTACACTAGTTGGAATCTTAGAAATAGCCATGGACCGGACCAGAGTGAGTGGTCTATTTTTACCAGTTCAGAACTTGAGAATAAATTGAAGAGTTCATACCAACTTGTTCAGGAGACAATACCCTCTATCTTGAGCTGTCCATCCGAACAAACTCTTTCATTATTTTATCCTTAAAAACGAAACAGATCTTGCATATTCTAAATAGAGAAACGATTGAAGGCCTTTTAAATGGCGTTGATCTTTCTTCCTTGATTTCAAAAGGATTTATAGCTTATTCAACTGGGCAGGCAGTGGTTCCACCCATAGGAGAACTTACATTCAAAGATCCTCCTGGCGATGTACATATCAAGTATGGTTATATAAAAAGAAATAAGTATTACGTTATTAAAATAGCCTCAGGGTTTTGGAGAAATGAAGATTATGGAATACCAAACGGACAAGGTATGATGCTTCTTTTCAATCAAAATACAGGCGTGCCTTTAGCTCTTCTTCAGGATGAAGCAATGTTAACTGATATTAGAACTGCGATTGCTGGCCAAATTTGTGCGTCTAGTTTGGCAAATGAGATTAATTGTATTGGTATTATTGGAACTGGAGTTCAGGCAAGACTTCAAGTCGAATATCTTCAGAACATAACACAATGCAGGGACATTATGGTTTGGGGAAGAAATATAGATAAAGTAAGAAAATATAAAAATGACATGGAAGAAAAAGGTTTTACTGTGTTTATTAAAACGAATGCAAAAGATGTATGTGAAGGATGCAATCTTATTATTACCACCACTGCAAGCAAGGATCCCATTATTTTTAAAGATGACTTAAAACCAGGAACTCATATTACAGCAGTAGGTGCAGATGCAGTTGGAAAAAGAGAGCTGGGTAAGGGCGTACTTGGGCTGGCAAATGCAGTAGTGGCAGATAGTGTTGTTCAGTGTGTAGAACGTGGTGAAATTTCCCATGCTTTATCAGCAAGAGAAATAAAAACAAAACAAATTTGTGAGCTAGGTCACATTCTATCAGGAAAAAGTGTAGGTAGAAAAAATAGCGAGAATATAACCATAGCTGATTTAACCGGTGTCGCTGTACAGGATGTGCAGATAGCTACAGCAGTTTTTGAATCATACTTGGAGAAAAGTAAATGAAATTTGAACAATTTGAGCTGGAAAGAAATCAGTCTCTTTTTGAGAATGAGGTTGATTTTAATCTATCAGAGAGTGGGGTACACCCCTTAAAACTATCAGAAATATTAACTGAGGAAGAGCAAAAGGAAATTTTAAACACTGAACTTTTTTATGGTTATACCAATGGAACACCTGAACTGAGACAAAGAGTTGCAGAATTATATGGAAAACAATTTTCTAAGCAGAATGTATTAATTACATCGGGATCTGCAGAAGCGAATTTCTTATCCGTGATGACTCAGTTGGATTCTGGTGATGAAATAATTTATATGGTTCCTAATTATTTACAGATTTTTCATCTTGCTAGAAGCTTTGGAATCAAGGTAAACATTTTGCCGATAAGACAAGAACTAGGATGGCAGTGGGATCCTGATGAACTTGAGGATATGATAAATGTAAAAACAAAAATGATTGCAATCTGCAATCCCAATAATCCCACAGGTTCTGTAATGTCTAGTGAAATTATGGATAAAGTGATAACATTAGCAGAAGATAGAAACTGTTGGCTTTTATCTGACGAGGTGTATAGGGGCGCTGAGTTAGATGGATTGGAGTGTCGATCTTTTGCAGGAGCTACAGAAAAAACAATTGTGAATGCAGGCTTATCAAAAGCTTATAGCCTACCCGGACTTAGAATGGGATGGAGTGTAGGATCCGAGTCTTATATTGAAAAGGCATGGTCTTTCCATGATTTTACTGTGATTAATGTAGCATACTTAAGTGATTGGGTCGCCTCACGCATTCTTGAGCATAGCAGAAGAAAAGCTATTTTAGATAGAACAAAAAACCATTTAAATCATAATCTAAATATGCTATTAAAATGGGGAGAAGACTTCCCGGAGTTAACATTTTCTCGTCCAGATGCTGCTGCTATTACTTTTGCTAAATTAAATTTACCAATTGGGTGTGAAGATTTTATCTTTCATCTAAGAGACCATTACAGTGTTCTTTTAACTGCAGGAAAATGGCATGGGCTAGAAGGGTATATAAGATTTGGTTATGGTACCCCCACTGATTATGTAAGGGACGGTTTAGAAAGAGTAACTCAATACTTAAAGAAGTTTTCGGAATAATATATTCCAGATTTTAATGAGAAAGTATCTATTCATACTTATAACATTATTTGTTGCTGGTTATCTTGCTTCAAAAGTTCAATCTTCTTGGGGAAAAGTACGAGTCCAATCTATTAAGATACCAACTCAGAATGGACAGTGGATTGTAGCTGATTTATTTAAACCAGTTTCTGCAAATGCTAGTAATCCCTCTCCGCTTGTAATAGTGGTTCCTGGATTTCAAAGGTCTAAAGAAACCCTCTCAAACATTTCTATTGAACTATCAAGGAGAGGAATTGTAACAATTGCAATAGATCCATATGCGCAGGGACTATCAAGCTCCTCTTTTAGTAGAAGAGCAGCCACAAAAGAAGGATATGGAATGTTTGCCCTGGTTGATTATATATATGATACTTCAATCTTAAATTATGTAGATAAAGATAAAATTGGGGTAACAGGACACTCTGCAGGAGGGCTTGCTGCAATGAGAGCCGCTCAACATTTTGGGAAACTAGCAAAGAAAAATAATACAAAAAGTAAGATTCATTCAGTTTTTGTTTCTGGAATGCTCCGAATGGGGTTTAAAGAGAAAGACCTAAAAAATGTTGAATCTAATGTTGGAGTAAGCTACGCACTATATGACGAGGGAGCATGGCAAAATGAATTAAAACATGGTTCTCTGGAAAATGCCTCAGAAATAATAAGATTAATTTACATTCAGAGTGAAAAAGAAAATAAGATTGGCAAGGTGGAGATGGGAAAATATTATGGTAGCTTAAATAATAATTCTGCAACAATTGTATTTAATGAAAAATTACTTCATCCTTTTCAACCATATGCAAAAGAAGCAATCTCAAATCAACTAAGTTATTTTTTAGATGTATTCCAAATGGATAACTCTATCCCAGGGGAAAATCAGATATGGTTTTGGAAGGAATTTTTGACGTTTGTTTGTTTGATTTGCGGCCTGGTCTTGATCATCCCATTTTCCAAAATTCTCATTGGGTTGCCTTACTTTCAGGAAATTAAAAACCCAATTCCAAAAGCATTTCCAACTCCAACAGGAAAGGGCCTGATATTATTTTGGAGTATTTTGTTCTTTAGTATCTTCATCGCATGTTTTTCTTTTATACCACTTTCTGAACTCACGAAATCAATGTTTGTAGATGCATCTAATCGTAAGCAGACGTGGTTTTTTCCTCAGAGGATGAATAATACAATCATGTTATGGGCGATGTTAAATGGAACTATAGGATTGATTTTGTTTTATCTGTCATACATACTTTTTGGTAAGAAAAATGGTGTTACAAAAAAAATGTTAGGCTTATCTATTTCTTTTATTCAAATATTAAAGACTGTTTTATTAGCTGTTTTTATTGCATCTTCATACTTCGCTTTATTATTTATAATCTATTATTTATTTCATATTGATTATCGTTTCATATTTATATCTGCAAAAGTATTTAGCATAGAAACACTTTATGTTCTTCCAATGTATTTACCATTCTTTTTTTTATTTTTCTTATCTAATTCTTTCAGAATCAATGGATCTGGAAGGTTTCAAGGTCGAATTGGGCTACCTACTTCGTTACTACACATTTTAGCTACTTCAGGAGGCTTAATAGCTATTTTACTTATACAATACATACATTTCTGGTTGAAGGGAGTAGTGTTTTGGAAGGAAGGCTGGCTGTATGTGAATCTTCTTTTTGCCGTAGTTCCTATCCTATTATTTCTTCCATTATTTCAACAATATTTTTTTAAATTGACTGGTAGGGTTTATCTTGGTCCTTTAACTATGTCAATTATTTTTGTTATAATGCTATTATCAAATTCTGTTTATTATTATCCTATATAACCCAAATGAATAATTATTCTGTTAAAGATTTTATGAAGACTGTTTTTAACCCTTTTGATAAAAGTCTTAGTAGAAATAATAAATATAAAAATTACATTTTAATTGTAAGGATACTGATTTCTATCAAAATAATTTTAATCCTTTCAATTTTTTTGCAGTCGTAATTCATCGTAATTACAAGATTTTTTATATATTTCTACTTAACGAATCTATTTGAATTGATATGGTTTTTTTCATCATCTTATGGTGTGAACATTAACGATATATATAAAAAATTAGCCATTCTTGAAAAAAAAGTAGAAGTTTTAGAATCTAAATTAGAATCAAAAAAGTCATCTGATTTGAGAGATGAAAAGTGGAACGAATTTCAATCTATTATTAGGCTTCAAGAAAAGAATAGTAGAAAAAAAATTCTTAATTAAAACTTGTTCAATTTATTTTTCTAATATTTCTAACATTAACGCGAAAAGTAAAGTTAATTTACAAAATGACTTTTTTTATTTCGCTCTACTTACTACACTAATCTTCCTAATTTATTACTAACAAACTGTCAAGTTTGTTTAATACGAAACAATAAAAGACAGTAAGCTAATCAAGTTACTTCAAATCTATATTTAGATGTATCGTTTCACTTTTTTTGTAATATCTAAATATTTATTTCGTAAACAAAAAGTCAAATTCGCCCTAAATCAAATAAATTATAGATCATAAATGTCGAAATAATATAGTGATAAGTAGAAATTCGTCCATATAAAGAAAACAAGAAGTGTCTTGTGTCAATCCTGATTGATGTTTTTGTTATCATCTAAATAATTTGTATGAGTGAAAAATTGACGTCAAAACCTGAATAATATTACGATCATATAAATTATTCTTATAATTCATAGACAACCAAATGAAGATTGGACTTTGTGTATAAATTATTAGTCATATAAAAAGACTAGATGTCTTCTAGATGGTTTTGTTTTAAAAAGGATTTCCTAACCAAATTATTGTATGAACTTTCTTAAGAATATTTTCTTTATAAATGAATATAAGTCCAAGTATTACTTCTTGGTTATCATAATCAGAGGGTTAATAATTACAGGACTTGGATACTCATTATTCTTCATCGGAGTGACTGGTGGATAATGAATACCTAAAGAAAGTGGTAGAGGAGGAATATGAAGAAGGTCTAACCGAATTACAGAATAAGGTTAAGGTATATAAAAGATTAGGTGAAGAGTTGGTTAGTGAGGAAAGGTTCTATCTAAAAATAATAGAACACGAGATTAAAGACTTAGAAGAAACAGATGGTAACTTCACAGATTACCTTGTTAGGAAAGGTTTGGAATATGATAGACAAAGGGAAGAAGAACTAAATGAATACGATGAAGAAAACCTTGGTTGTCAGAGTGGTGATGATGATGGAAAAGAATTGGATTTCAGTTAGTTAAATTCACCATAGAACCAAGTTCCTTCGGTAAATATCTTATATACCAAGAACAATAATAGTACTACGATTACTCCCAAACCTATCAGTACTTTTTTCAATACTTTTTTCATATAATATTCTTCTAATTATGATTAGAAGAAATCTACAAAAATTCTAAGAACGAATTTGATTTTTATTATCGAGAAAACCTCGGTTGTCAAAAACTCAATCCATTATTTTTTGTATTAGTAATTTTAAAAACGTTTTTTAGAAATCAATTTCCCTTCATCGTAAATCACTTCGGATATTTTATTCCCTTTATAATCCCAATTAGTACTTAATCCGTCTAGTTTCCCATTTTTATAAGAAAATTCAAAACCCCTACTCCCGTCTTCATACCACCCTCGATTTAATCCGTGTTCTTTCCCAAATCTAAAATGTAACTCAGATGACATTACTCCATTAGAATAATAGGTCTCTTTCTTTGTCTTAACTAACCCCTGAGA